>CAURKK010000013.1:0-22935 GCA_963525505.1 uncultured Gemella sp. | reverse complement strand
TTTAAATAGGTTTGTAAAGTAGAAAAGTAAAAGTTTTCAAAATTAATTTAAAGGTGTTTCCGAAAAATTATATAACAGATATTAATAAAGGTTTTTAAGTGTGATAATTTAAGGTGTTATATTAAAAAAGAAACTAATCTACTGTAATAATAAAAATAGATTAGTTTCTTATACTGTTCGATTTTTTGTATAATTTTACACTTATAATAAGCGTGGAAATAAAAGAAGGTATTCCTAATATAGAAGGTATTATTTACATTTTACCAATAGGTAAATTTTTACAAAATGCATTTAAATATAAAGTCTGAACAATAAATAGAGAAAAAATACCAGTTGCTGTATTTATATATTTATGTGCTACGAAGTTAGCAGAAGAATTGTGATGTAATAGTAAAATGAACTTTATAATGTTTTGTAAAAGTAATAGTTGAAATTATCGTATAGTACTTCACTAACGCAGTTAAATTTATATAACTAGTATATACTAATTTTTTCTGAAAATATAATAGGTTGAACAAAAAATATGTAAACTTATAAGAAAGTGGAAAATTTTTAAAAAAGGAGTAAATAAAAATTATTAGATATCTAGATTTAACAAGGTAAAAACATACATAGTATAATAATAAAAACACAATATACTTACTATTGACTTTAAATATAAGAGGAATATAATTATATGTGAGAATTATATTATAAATTTTATAGTAATAATATAATTTCAACTTAGTTTACAAGAGGATAAAAAATATGGATAAATCAAGATTAACTTTTCTTGGTGTAATAATAACAATAGGTATAATATTTGGAGACATAGGAACCTCGGTACTTTATGTTATGAAATCATTTGTTCATAATACCGATTCGATGATGAATGAAAGTCTTGTATTAGGTTTTGTCAGTTTAATATTTTGGGTGATGACTTTGCAGACAACGACAAAATATGTAATGATTGCTTTGAAAGCAGATAACCACGGTGAAGGTGGTGTATTTTCACTTTTTGCTTTGATCAAAAACAAAACAAGACGAAGTGTAGCTCTGTTAGCGATGATAGGAGGAGCAACACTTCTTGCTGATGGAATAATAACACCAGCAATTACAGTAACATCTGCGGTAGAAGGACTACACGACATTATACCATCTATAGATACTAAAGATGTTGTTGTCTTAGTACTTATAATATTTGTATTCATCTTTTCATTTCAACGATTTGGAACAAAAAAAATAGGATCGTTATTTGGACCGATTATGAGCTTGTGGTTCTTATCGCTATTATTTTGGGGAATAAAATCAATAACGACGAGACCTGAGATATTAAAAGCTATTAATCCAAAATATGCCTTAAACTTATTGTTTACCTATCCGGGTGTCTTTGTTCTATTAGGAGCTGTATTCTTATGTGTTTCAGGTGCAGAGGATTTATATGTAGACTTAGGTCATTGTGGCAGAAAAAATGTTAGAATGGCATGGTTTACGGTCAAAGTATGCTTACTTGCGAATTATTTCGGTCAGGCAGCGTATTTATTATCAACAAACTATAGTTCAGAGAAAAATCCATTTTTCGCAATAGTGCCGGACAATTTTATAGTATTTCAAGTAATATTAGCGACACTAGCCGCAATAATAGCGAGCCAAAGTTTAATTACAGGATCATTTACGTTAATATCAGAGGCGATAAAATTAAATCTATTCCCGAAATTAATAATAAAATATCCAACAGAATTAAAAGGGCAAGTATATGTTTCTGCGGTTAATATAATATTATTTATATGTAGTAGTTGCGTAGTAATATTTTTTAGAACAAGTAGCAATATGGAAGCTGCGTATGGCTTAAGTATTAGTATAACGATGTTTGTTACGACACTTCTGTTGAGTATATACTTATATAAAGTAAAAGGTGATAAAGTTTTCGCTTTAATATTCTTAGCGTTTTTCGGAATAGAAGAGCTGTTATTTTTGTATGCGAATAGTTTGAAGTTCATAAATGGTGGATACATAACAGTAGCAATAGCCTTACTGATATTTACAATTATGTTTATTTGGTATAAAGGAACTGAGATAAAAGAACGTGAAAGTCAATATCTAACGGTGAAAAATTATACCAAACAACTGTTACAGTTAAGTTCAGATAAAAGTATTCCGAAATACGCGACCAACTTAGTATATTTAACAGGGGCAAAACATGAAGAAGATGTAGATTATGCTGTGTTATATTCTATCTTAAATAAACAACCGAAAAGAGCTAATGTTTATTTCTTCGTCCATATAAATGTTATAGATAAACCATATAAACGAGAGTATAAAGTTACTAAATTTAGTGATAAAAAAATATTAAAAATTACCTTTAATCTAGGATTCAGAGAGAACCAAAGGGTTAACTTATTTATGCATCAAGTTATTGCAGATTTATTAGAAAATAAAGAATTAGAACTACAACCAACTAAATATAACCTGCGAGGAAAAGCTGAAACAGTAGGAGACTTTAGATTCGTGCTAATTGAAGAAGTATTAGGAAATAGTAATGGTTTATCTTCATTTGATAACTTTATTATGGGATTAAGATTAAAATTGAAAAAAATAACAGTAACACCAGAAAAATGGTTTGGATTAGATACGAGTGTTATAACTAAAGAATCTGTACCACTGAATGTAGTACAAACTAAAGTGAAAAAATTAACAAGAATTAAATAAAATAAAACCAGACTTAGAATGAGGTATGTAAATTTGTTTTACGGTACTTATGCTAAGTCTGATTTATTATTATATTTTTATAAAGAAAAAGAGTATGGAATTTCCATACTCTTTAATGTTTTTTATACACTAATTAACGATTAGTTGTTTAATTTACGTCTTACAGCAAGACCTACTAAAGCGATTAAGCTTAATCCTAATGCTGCAGTGCTAGTAGAGTTCATACCAGTGTTTGGTAATCCAGCTTTAACTTCTTCAGCTTTAGCTTCTTCTTTAACTTCTGGTTTTTGTCCGAAAACATCTCCAGGAGTAACGCTTCCTAATCCAGGGTTTTGTTTTTCAGGTAATACTAATGGATCGATTACATTAAGAACATCTTCCATTTCTTTAGTAGCTTTAGCTAAGTCAGCTTTTAGATCAGCTAAATCTTTTTCAAGAATAGCTTTTAGGTCTTTATCAGTAGCATTTTTAATGTTTTCTTCTAAAGTAGCAATTTGATCTGTTAACTCAGCAACTTTAGCTAAGTGATATTCACCTAAAGCGTAGTTGTATTCGTCAGTTAATTCATTAATTTCATTTTTTAGACTTTCTAAAACAGCTTTAGCTTTTTCGCTGTGTGCATTGTAAGCATTAGTAGCGCTTTCTAATTTAGCTTCTAATTCAGCAACTTTAGTTTTTAATGAATTAATTTTAGCAGCAGCTTCAGGCTCAACATCTTTAAGAGCTTCTACAGCTTTTAATTGAGCAGTAGCTTCTTCTAATTCTTTAGTTAATAAATTAACAGTTGTAGCTTTTTCTTGAGCTTCTTCAAGGATACCTTCAACTTGTTTTTTATCTCTATCAATTTGTTTTTCTAATTCATCTAATAATTCTTGTTTTTTAACAGAAGTTGGAAGTAGAGCTTCTTCTTCTTTTGCTGCATCTTCAGCATCTTGAATTTTAGTTAATACATCAGCTGGAAGTGTATCTTCAGTGAATACATTAGTAACAGGTTTACCAGCTTCTTTTAAAGCTTTTTCAGCTTCTTCTGCAGTTAATCCAGCTTTGAAAAGTTCTTCAATTTCAGCTTTAGATTCTGCAGCAGCAGCTCTTAATTTAGCGATACTTTCTTTTTGAGCTTTTTCTTCTTCAGGTGTAGTAGGTTTGAAATTTTCTACGTCTTTAACAAGATCTTCTAAAGATTTATCGTAGTCAGCTAATAATTGTTTTTTAGCTTCTGCTTCTTCTTTTTTTAAATCTCTTTTAGCTTCATCAAGAGAGTTGTTTAAAGCATCGATTTCTTCTGATGTAAGAGCTGGAGTGTTCGGTTGTAATTTTTCAACTGGAGTTTCTTCTTCAGGAGCAGCTGCAGCAGCTGGTCCTTCAGCAGGAGTAGTAGCTGCAGGAGTAGCTGCTCCTTCAGCGTGAGCTACTACAGCTCCAGTAGTTGCAACACCTAATCCTACAAGTACAGATGCAACTCCAACTTTTACTTTACGTAATGAGTATTTTTTTGTTGTCATAATATTATCTCTCCTTTATTAATTAATTTTTAAGTTTATAAAAAATATGACCTTGACCATATTCCTAATTATTCTTAATCTATATGGATTAAGAAATTTAGATATAATTAGTGTATTGGCAATAGTTATTATACTATATAGAATAATATAAAACAAGATATTTGGTAGGAAACTTAATGCTTATATACTAATGTAAAGCGTTTGTAACAAAAGTATACTTAAATATTATCTTAAATATAGTTTTAAAAATAAAAGTTTCCTATAGTGAAATAGCGAATTTAAGACATTCGTTAAGTTTACATAAAATATAAAATAGGCAAAAATAATTATTTAAAAAAGAATAAAAGAAGTATCAGAAATAATATTACAATTTTGTTACAAATGATATTTTTAAGTTGATACTTCAACTTTTGTAAATAAAGAAAACGTTAAGGATGTACATTTGTACTAAACTTAACGTTATAAATAATAAATATAGTTAATAATTTTCTTCTAGTTTTCTAAATTCATCTCTTGTATGTTGAGGTAATGAACGTCCGTAGTCCATCATTAGAACTATATCTTTAAAAGCTGCTTTTGGTATTGCTAAGCGTTCAATATCATCTATTCCAACATCAAGATTTATATCTTCTGTGTGGTTTGTTTTTAATTTTTCTACAAAGTCAGGCTCTGCGACAAATGGTGAAGATAGTCCGATCATATCTGCGTGTAAGATTGCTTCTTCACATTTTTCGATAGTATTTATACCACCTGAGGCGATTAGAGGTAATCTTCCGTTTAAGTGTTCATACACTACTTCATTAATTAGTCGATCATGATGAGGACCTTTTGCGCGTACTCTATTTAGATAAATATTTTGTCCCCAACTTGCGATTGCTATATAAGATAGGGGTACTTTTTTTAATAACCAGTCAGTAAGTTGATTGAACTCTTCAACAGTATAACCTACTTCTTCTCCACGAGTTTCTTCGGGTGTGGCACGGTAACCGAAAATGAAGTCTTTTGGTGCCTCCTTTTTTATAACTTCATACACTTCTTCAAAAACTTCAAGGATGAAACGTGAGCGATTTTCTAAAGTATCTACCCCGTATTCGTCGTGACGTTCATTAGAAAAAGTAGAGAAGAATGTTTGTAATAGAAGACGTTGAGCACTAGATATTTCGATACCATCGAAACCGGCGGCGATAGCGCGACTAGTGGCACGCTTATAATCTCCTTTTATTTTTTGTATATCTTCTATGGTAAGAGGTTGAACGATGTGTTCTACAGGTGAGTTCAATTTCATATAACTTGGGCCGACGGCGCGTTTGTTAGTAGTAACGTAGTGGTTGGCGAAACGACCTGCGTGAGTAAGTTGTAGGATAGTTTTTGCGCCACCAGACTGCATAGCTTTTGCCATTTTAGTTAAACCAGGAATACATGAATCATCATGAACACTAAAGCCATATTCAAAGAGTTGACCTTCTAGATTAATGTACGCAGCACCTGTAATTTGTAGAGGTGCTGTGTTTTTTCTTCTTTTTGCGTATAATAAGTCTTCTTCTGTAATAAATCCGTCTTTTGTAGATGAGTTGGTTGTCATTGGTGAAAGGACGAAACGATTTTCTAATTCAATCCCATTAGCCAATTTGACAGGTGTTAATAATTTAGATTTCATAAAATACCTCTTTAGTAGTTTAATTACTTATATGAACCATAATACTTCTTGTCAAAGAAAATTATTAGAAGTGACGGTGCCAGGTGTGTGTACTTTTTCTGAAAGTATGATATAATAAATTCGTAATTTCAGAAAAGGTTTTCTTATAATTTATTATATCAGATTATCAAGCATATAAAAAGGTAAAAATTAATTGAAGAGAATGGAATAAAATATTAAAAAAGAAGAGAATAGATGTTTGAAGTTATACAAAATGAGATAAAATATAAGAGGAAAATATATGAAACTTAGTATTTTAGATTATGCTATTGTTGATGAAGGGAAAACTGCGATAGAAGCTATAAAAGAGAGTACTGAACTTGCTTGCCTAGCTGAAAAACTAGGTTATAGTCGTTTTTGGATGGCTGAACATCATCAAGTGCCTGCTCTTGCGAGTAGCAGCCCGGAATTATTGATGTTACACCTTCTTCAAAATACAGAAAAGATACAAATTGGTTCAGGTGGGATAATGATTCCTCACTATCCGCCGTATAAAATTAGTGAATGGATAAAACTACTTAGTGCCTTGTATCCCAATAGGGTTAATCTAGGAATAGGCAATAATCCTGGAACCAAAATAGTTCAGAAGTTGATGGATACTACACCTATAACGAGAGACGAGTACAATGATAGCTGTAGAGAATTACTAGAACTTCTAACGGGAACTGAAACACTGGTGCAACCACCAGAAGCGAAGGCAGGTCCGATGTGGCTATTGTCAACGAGTGAGAAAAGTGCGAATTTAGCCGCAGAGTTAAGGCAAAACTATGTCTATGGTTTATTCTTTAATCAAGCTGTAGACTATATAGAAACAGCAAAAAGATGTTTACAAACTTATCGTAAAAAAATGCGCGAGCAACGAAAAACACCACAAGATATTGTTGCGGTATTTATAGCGATAGGGGAAGATGAACAGGAAGCGAAAGATTTAGTACGCTGTTTAGATGTTTGGCTTCTTGGCAAGAGAGAATTTACAGAATTCGACAGGTTTCCTAGTATAAAAACAGCTAAAGAGTATGAGATAAGTGAAGCGGATATAGAAAAAGTAGAAAAGAATAGAACACGTTTAGTTTGGGGAACTAAGGATGTCGTAGTAGAAAAACTACGAAAACTAGCTATAGAGTTAGAGTTAAAAGAACTTATGTGTATACCTTTAGTACCAACAATAGAAAGAAGAAAAAATATTATAGAGATTTTAGCAAAAGAGCTAATGGAAAAAGAGGGGAAAAATTAATGACTTGGAAGGCGATAGAGTTAGAAGAAAACAATGCCGAAAAATTAGCGCAGTTAATAGAAGAAGCTGAGGCGATAGTCATAGGAATAGGAGCTGGAATGTCAGCTGCGGATGGATTCACCTACATAGGAGAGAGATTTACGAGTAATTTCAAAGACTTTGTGGAAAAATATAAGTTTTTAGATATGTTACAGGCGAGTCTGTTTGATTTTCCAAGTTCACAAGAATATTGGGCATTTCAAAGTCGTTTCGTCTTATTAAATTACTTTGATCAACCTGTTGGTGATAGTTATCTAGCGTTGAAAAATATTCTAAAGGATAAAAATTATTACATTATTACAACAAATGCGGATAATGCCTTCGATGTTGCTGGTTACGATATGGATAAGGTCTTCCATATTCAAGGGAAGTACGGACTTATGCAGTGCAGTAAACATTGCCATGCGAAGACATATCAAGATGAAGCTTTAATGCGTAGATTAGCTGTTGAGCAAGAAAATATGGAAGTTGACTACAGGTCTATTCCATTATGCCCGGAATGTGGTGCGCCACTTGAAGTTAATAAACGTAACGCTGAAAAGGGAATGGTAGAAGATCCAATCTTTTTCGAACATCTAGATAAGTACAATGAATTTTTAGAAAAAAATCGTGATAAGAAAACATTGTTTATCGAAATAGGAGTAGGATTTACAACTCCTCAGTTTATAAAATATCCATTTTATAGAGAACTTGATAAAAATTCTAAGGCTCTTATGATTACTATGAATCAGAAGAAATATCAATTCCCAGAGAGAATAGCTTCGAGGGTGTTATGGTTTAACCAGAATAGTAAAGAGTTAACGCTAGATGTTGAAGAGTTGTTGAAGAAATAGAATTGCTGAGAAAAGTTACAAACTACTTTTTAAATAAAATTATATTAGATAAAAAATACATTAACAAAAATTAAAAATAAAGGAGAAAGAATTATGTATTTAATAGAACCAATTAGAAACGGAAAATATTTACCAGATGGAGCGCTAGTAATGGCGATGCAAGTTTACGTGCTTAACAACATCGATATTGATGAAACTGTAATCTTTCCATATTACTGTGAACCAAAAGTAGAAATCGGATTATTCCAAAATGCTGAAACTGAAGTAAACCATGAATATATGAAAGAAAAAGATATTATCCTAGTTCGTCGTGATACAGGTGGTGGAGCTGTATATGTTGATAATGGTGCTGTTAACGTATGTTTCTTAATGCCAGGAGATACTGATGTATATGGAAACTATAAAAAATTCTACCAACCAGCAGTAGACGTACTTCACAGCTTAGGAGCTACAGAAGTTGAACAAAGAGGTCGTAATGACTTAACTGCTCGTGGTAAAAAAGTAAGTGGAGCTGCGATGACATTAGTACGTGGTAAAATTTACGGAGGATATTCATTACTTCTTGATGTAAATTACGAAGCGATGGTTAATGCCTTAACACCAAACCGTAAAAAAATCGAATCAAAAGGTATTGAATCAGTAAGAGCACGTGTAATGGGTATGCGTGAACTATTAAAACCTGAATACCAAAACGTAACAATCGATGAGTTCAAAGACTTAGTTATTTGTGGATTAATGGGCATCAAAGATATTAGAGATGCGAAGAGATATGAACTTACTGATGAAGACTGGGCTGCAATTGAGAAATTAGCAGATGAAAAATATCGTAACTGGGATTGGAACTACGGAAAGTCACCACGTTATAACTACAACCGTGACGCTCACCTTGCGATCGGAACAGTTGATTTCAGCTTAGAAGTTGAAGAAGGACGTATTACAAAAGCGAAAATCTACGGAGACTTCTTCGGTAAAGGTAATGTATGTGACGTAGAAGAAAAACTTATCGGAGTAAGGGTTAAAGAAGAAGACTTACTTGAAGCATTAGGAAGTATTGATTTAACTCACTACTTTGGAAATGTGGAAGCTAAAGAATTAGTGGACTTAATCTTAAGTTAGTTTTACAAACTATGTAAAAGAGGTGTGAGTTTATGGAAAAATTATTAACTCCCATAAAACTAGCAAATGGTGTGCAGTTAGAAAATAGGTTCGTACTGTCGCCGATGACGACTAATTCTTCTACAAAAGATGGAATTATTACAAAAGAGGACTTGGATTATGCATTAAGACGTTCTAAATCAGCTCCACTGCAGGTAACAGGGGCAGCTTATGTCGATGTTGATGGGCAATTGTTCGAGTTTGGTTTCGGTGCACATGATGATAGTTGTATTCCAGGACTTACTAAGATGGCAACTGCGATGCAAGACGCTGGAGCGAGAGCTATTTTACAACTAACTTATTCGGGTGCGGGTGCTAATTACTATGGGGTACATCATAAGGTTTATGGACCAAGTAAGTTGAAGTTACATCTTCCGTTTGAACATGAAGTAGAAGAGTTGTCTCACGAGATGATAGATGAGATTAAACAAAAATACAAAGATGCTACGAGAAGAGCGATACGCGCAGGTTTTGCAGGAATAGAAATATCTACAGCTCAAAAACTAATGCTACAGACGTTTTTCTCAACAGTATCGAATAAACGCCATGATAAATATGGTGTAGATTCACTAGAAAATAGAGCTAGATTTATACTAGAAGTTTTTGAAGTGGTATATGAAGTTATAAAAAACGAAGCGCCCGAAGATTTTATTTTAGGATATAGAGCAACCCCGGAAGAAACGCGTGGTGCGATAATAGGTTACACTGTGGAAGAATTTAACCAACTTACAGATTGGATACTAGAAAGAGTGCCGTTGTCTTATATTGCGATAGCCAGTTGGGGACAAAATATTTATCTAAATAAAGTTCGTGCTGAAGGACCTAACGAAGGTCGATTGATTAACGAAGTAGTCCATGAACATCTTGCTGGACGTGTGCCATTAATGGCGACTGGAGGAATTAATAGTATAGAAAAAAGTCGTGAAGCTATTATGCACGCTGAGATGGTAGGTTTATCTAGTGTTTTTGTTGCTGAACCAGATTTTGTGGCTAAATTCCGAGGAAGTCGAGAGGAAGATATTAATTTAGATGTAGGTGTAGATGATATTGAACGATTAGCTATTCCGAAAGCTGCATTTAAAGATATTGTACTTATGATGGATTATGGAAAGAGTCTGCCACAACATACGAGAGATGAATTTAGAAAATTAGAGGAAAATTATTAAGTAGACTGTTATGATTTATAGAGCAAAGAAATTATAGATATAGCAGACTATTAAGGAGAAGCGGCTACTATTATAAGTTGAACTTGAATAATAGTAGCTGTTTATGTTGTAGTGTTTTAGAAGACGAGGAGTGCGTATGTATTTAATAGAGCCGATAAGAGATGGACAATATATTTATGATGGAGCGGTAGCCTTAGCTATTCAAGTTCATGTACTTAATAAGTTGAAATTGGATGAAGATATAATATTCCCTTATTGTTGCAAACCAAAGGTGCAGATTGGTCTTTTCCAAAATGCCGAAAAAGAGATTAATCATGAGTACATGAAATCTCATGGAATCACCCTTGTTCGACGTGATACAGGCGGGGGAACAGTATTTTTAGATGAAGGAGCTGTAAATATCTGCCTTATTATGAATGGTGATAGTAATGTTTATGGTAATTTCAAAAAATTTTATGAACCTGCGGTAAATATTCTAAAAGATCTTGGTGTCAGTAAGGTTGAACAAACAGGACGCAATGACCTTGTTGTTGATGGAAAGAAAGTTAGCGGAGCTGCGATGACCCTTGTTAATGGTAAAATTTATGGAGGGTACACTCTATTATTAGATGTCAATTATGATGCGATGGTTAATGTACTAACACCTAATCGTAAGAAGATTGAGTCGAAAGGAATTGATTCGGTACGAAGCAGAGTTACAGGTCTTAGAGAATATTTAGATGAGGAATATAGAGATTTATCTGTAGTAGATTTCAAAGACTTATACCTATGTCATTTGTTTGATTGCGAAAAACTAGAAGATATAAAACGTTATGAACTTACAGAAGAAGATTGGCGAGCGATTGACGAATTACTCACTAAAAAATATCAAAACTGGGATTGGAACTACGGGAAATCGCCACGTTATAACTATAATAGAGATGCTCGTCTGGGTATTGGAACTGTTGAGTTTAATCTGGAAGTAGAAGCGGGACGAATTACAAAAGCTAAGATTTATGGAGACTTTTTCGGAAAAGGTAATGTCGGTGATGTCGAGGAGAAACTAATCGGAGTAAGGGTAAAAGAAGAAGACTTACGAGAAGTATTAGAAAGTATCGACTTAGCACATTATTTCGGAAAAGTAGAAGCTAAAGAACTTGTTGAGTTGATATTGAGTTAAGAGGACGGTTTAATATATTAAACTAATCAAAAATTAATATCACTTTGATTAATATTTTAGTTGATTTTAAATTTTTTAAAATGTATAATATACCTTTGAGTAAAAATCAATGTTTAAAAAATACTTTGATTTTTAGAAGAAAATATAAAAAGAAAGAAGGATGTAAAATGAAAAAATTAGCGAAAGCTTTATGGATTGAAAAAAGTGAAGGTGTATATATTATTGGACCAACTGCAGAATTACAAGATGATGTTGGTACTGTAGGGTTTGTAGAATTTTCAAGAAAAGATAAATTAGAAAAAGATGATGTTATTTTACGTTTAGAAGCATCAAAAACTGTATTGGATATCAACACACCATTAGCTGGAGATGTAGTAGAATACAATAAAAAAGCTGAAGAAGAGCCAACAGTTTTAAACTCAGCTGATCCAAAAGAATCTTGGATTGTTAAATTAACAAACGTTGATGAAGCTGAATTCAACAAATTTGTAGAATACAAATAATAACTTTAGTTATACAATAGATTCGAAGTATGAAGATTTCCTTATACTTCGAATTTTTTGTTTTGTCAAAACTAAGTTCCAATATAACCTTTTAAAATAGCTATTAGCTAGTAGTTATTAGAAATTAAATTTTAGAAAATGAGTTAATAAGAAGATAGGTGAAAAAGATTAGTCAGTGCTTGAAAAAATAAGCTAAATATAGTAATATAGAGTGGTATGTAATAACTTTCTGGCTGTATTATAGCGAGGAAGTTTTACTGAAATGGAAAATATTTATAAAAAGAAAGAGAGATTAGAAGACTATGGGTCGTAAATGGAATAATATTAAAGAAAAAAAAGCGGCAAAAGATGCTAACACTAGTAAGATATATGCTAAATTTGGACGTGAAATCTACCAAGCAGCGAAAAGTGGAGAACCAGATCCAGAGATTAACAGAAATCTTAAAGTAGTTTTAGAAAGAGCGAAAACTTACCGTGTTCCTAAGAATATTATTGACCGTGCTATTGAAAAAGCAAAAGGTGGAAGTGAAGAGAACTACGATGAATTACGCTATGAAGGTTTCGGTGTAAGTGGAACTATGGTTATTATCGACACACTTACAAACAACGTTAACCGTACAGCAGCCGAAGTGCGTACAGCATTAGGTAAAAACGGAGGTAACTTAGGTGTTACTGGTTCTGTTAACTATATGTTCGACAATACTGCAGTAATTGGTGTTGAAGGTAAAAGTGCAGATGAATTATTAGAAATCCTTATGGAAGCTGATATAGATGCTCGAGATATCATTGAAGAAGATGAGTTAACACTAGTATATGGTGAACCTGAAAACTTCCACGAAATTCAAGAAGCTCTAAAAGCTGCAGGAATTGAAGAATTTGAAGTTGCTGAAATTTCAATGCTTCCTCAAAACGAAGTAACATTAAGTGAAGAAGATAAAGTTAAATTTGAAAGAATGTTAGAAATGCTTGACGACTGTGAAGATGTTCAACAAGTATATCATAACGTTGACTTAGAAGACTAGGTGAACTATGGTTAAGAAAATTAAAAAAAATAGTTCATATAGCTATAATGATAGAAATATAAAACCAAACTTAAGTGATGATTCAGTATCGGTAGAAACGCCGTTATTAGATGTGTATGGAGAAGAGGCTTCACCTGTAAGACGTTTCTTTGCTTATTTAATCGATTTAGCGATTTATCTACCTATAGCTCTTGTATTCCAATATACAACTGTGAATTTACGTGCTCAAGGTGGAGCGGAAAATGAAAGAAATGCATTGTATATGACTATTTCGATAGTTATTTTTGCAGTTCTTTTATATGGATACTTACCACAAAAATGGCGTGGACAAACAATCGGAAAAAAACTGCTTAAAATAAGAATAGTTCCAACTGATAATAAGAAAATAGAATTTTCTAGATATTTAATTAGAGAATTTTTAATTAAAGTTACTATTGGATGGGGTGCGGTGCCAGTTTCTGTGTTATTCTGGTTATATGAGAAAAATGTACTAAAACGTAAAGATCCGATAATGTTATACGATAGACTTCTTAATATGAAGGTTGTTGCGGCTACAGAACAACAAAAAGTAGAAAAAGTAAAAGAAGATAAATAATAAACAAAACTAGTTGCATAGAATTTTACATGTTTCCGCTAAGGAGATAGAAAGTACTATGTAGCTAGTTTTTTAACAATGTTAGATTCGATGTTCGTTTAGATTTGTTTTTGTTTTATTTTTTTAAAAATAATGTTACAATAAAGTTGTTATATTTATATATTAAGAGTGGAGAAGAAATGTTAAAAATAGACAGACACAGTTATATCTTAAATGAATTAAAAAACAAACATTTAGTGCGTGTGAGTAATCTAGCTCAAGACATGAAAGTTACAGAAATGACAATTCGACGTGACTTGCAAGAATTAGAAGATTATGGACATCTTACTAGAATACACGGTGGTGCAAAATTAAAACCGAAGAATTTCTATCAAGAAGATAATTACAACAAAAAAATATCTGTAAATGTTGAAGAAAAAAAACAAATTGCAAGAAAAGTATCAGAGCTTATAAAGGATAATGAAACTATTTTTATAGGTCCAGGAAGTACGACGAGTTACTTGGCTGAGTACCTTCAAGATAGGGACATTAACATTGTGACGAATTCATTAACGGTATTTGAACAGTTTAAGGATAATCCATCTTGTGATCTTATTTTTATCGGAGGAAGATACCGTCAAAAAACAAAAGGTTTTATTGGATACTTTACACAAGATGCACTTAGTAAAATAAGTGTAAATAAGGCGTTTGTTGGGGTGAATGGGATAGATTTGGAGAAAGTTACAATCTCTGATGAAGAAGAAGGGCGTTGTAACGAGACGATTCTTAATAATGCAACTGAACGTTATGTTCTAGCAGACCATAGTAAGTTTTCAACTCATGCATTTTATACATTTTTCCAATTAAAAGACTTAACTGCAATTATCAGTGATGATGTTCTTGATGAAAATATCAAAGAACAATATAAAAAAGAAGTAGATATAATATAAAAATTTTAATTCAGGGCTTGAAAAGTAGTCCTGAATTTTTTTGTATGAATTATGTAATTTGCGTAATTTAAATTTATAATAATAAACGAGTAAAACATCAAAAAACCTAGATTTAGAATTTTCTAAATCTAGGTTTTTGTTAGTTGAATTATTCGTTAAAAAGTTTTCCAGCAAAACCGTCTGATTTATGAAGAAGTGCTTTATACACTTTCCATTTAAGGTCAACCGTATTTTTAAAATTAGTTCCTTGTAAGTCTTTTTCAACCGCAACATTGAACAGTTCTTGAAGTCTAGCATAACTTGAGATTTTCTCACCATCGATTTCAATTTCAACGAAACCTTTTTCAGCTTTGGCTTTAACTTCATGGTACCAAGCTTTTTTCCACGCTTCTAGTGTATCAAATCTTCCTTTAGAAACTTTCTTGATAATGAAGTCATCCCCTACTAAACCTTTGTTTTCTTTGTTAGCTTCTGCTTTATATTTATTAGAAGCATAACCTAAGAATCCGTCAAGGTATCCAAAGTAACCCCACATACGGAATGTATTGTGTTTGAATGAGATAGAACCAATAGCGCTCTTACTTGTGTTACCACCGTAAATACCAGTCATCATGTTAATAACTGTATAAGCTGTATCAAATCCTTCAGAACGATAATAATTGTTTCCAGGTAATCCGTGTTTAGTTGCAAAGTTACCGTCAACAAGCTCATCAATACTAGTCAGCTTACGAGATTTTTCATCATCATTAAGGTCACGAACTAAATCCCATTGATGAGGTTTGCCAACAAGACCGTTACGATCCGCTCTTTCACGCCATTTCTTATCAATACGTTTGAACCATTTATCGTTAGTACCTTTATTCTTAGAAATAACAGCATCAGCTTCTAAATAATCAAGCATCATCATTGCTTCGTTATAATTCTTCATGTAATGGTCAATTTTCTCACGACTATCTAATACATTAGGGTTATAGTTGTAAATTTGAGTTCCATCATTTTTACGCTCATAAGCCATATTAAGTCCAAGTGAACCATACTCACCATTATAATTAGTAAGTGACGGAGATTGTAACATACCCTGAGCAAATGCTTCAACATCAGTTCCTTCACGGTGACGCCATCCACCTAAGTAAGCCATACGGTCATTAATATGAGTTGTTTCGTGTGTAAATGCAGATGTACCAAAGTCACTGATCATACTAGATAAAATATAGTAAACAGCTTCTTGTGGTTGTGGGTTTTCAAAGATATAAGCGTATGCACCCATACCATTATTACCATGCCACTTACCTGTTGGACCATAGAACTCACGAACTGGAGCATAGTCACCATTCTTATGGTGACCCATTCTATCAGACCAACCATATCCAGCAACGTCTTGGTTATCCCAAATTGCTGAAGGTACCATATTCTCTGACTTAAGTAATCTATTACGTACGTTATCAGCCGCTAAGCGAGACCAGAAATCTAAGTAGTTAATTTGCTCTTGTGCTCGTAGATCGATTTGTTTTTTGAACTCTTCACGTTCTGCTTCAGTATTCTTACCATACTTCTCAAATGCACTAAATGCTAAAGTATTGTATGTTGAAATTAAGAACATATGAGCTTTCTTCGTATTAAGAAGTGGTAAAATGTATTTACTATGTTCACCATTATTTAAGTTCTCATATAAGTGATATTTCTTATTAGCAAATAACGGGTTAGAAGATTGTTTCTCAACTACATAGTTAGTGTGAGATACCGCCTTTTTATACCATACATTTATATCAGTATCTTCTGTAAATAACTTCATGTTATAATTCAAGAAACCATTTAATTCACCGATACCAATAGTTCCACCAATAGTTTCACGATAAGCTTCTAAAGTTCGATTACCTTTAATATTATGTTCTCTTGAACCAACTTTAATTAAGAAATCCAGTACACCGACATTTTTACCATAAAAATCAGGCTTAAACATCATAATATCCTTCATAGACTTTTCATCATATTTGAATCCATAGTAGCGATTTAGATAAGTAAGACCCATCATAATCTTAGCTTTATTATCTTCTACTTTTTTAAGAAGAGCTTTCATAGCTGCATCGTCTCTATTTAACTGATGATCTTCATTTTCCACTAAAGCTTTAACAAGTTTATCAAGATTTCCTCGAACCTCTTCAAAACTTTCTTCAAAGAACAGATTTTTAATGTAATTATTCTTATGATTCTCACTGTTTTCCTCAGCTTTATTACGTTTATCCATAAGATCTCTTACTTCAGGAGAAATTAGATCAAATGATGACAATTTAGCTTTAATATCATTAATTAACTGAATTCTATCTTTATCAACCATATTTGGTGTGTAGACAATATCACCTAATCCAGAAATACTATATTCACGAACTTGCGCTACTTTAGAATCCTTAGATGTAACGCCCATTTCTTCTTTTGTACCATCTGCGTAGTGAATCATAATCTTATCAACATCAGATAAATCAGTTACAAATCGACCGTCTTTCATACCTGTAACAGATAATACTTCTGTAGTTAATAATTTAGAATCTGCAGGAATCTTGTTACCTTGGTTTATAATCCACTCTTTATTGTAGAATGGTTGAAGTTTTTCGATGTTACGATAAGCAAGTTCACGGTCTGCTTTATAATCTTGAGTATCCTTATAAGTATCAGCTTTTGGTTTGATGTTGTTAAGGGTATTAACTACTGGCTCGTTAATTGCATAGTCATGAGCAGTAATTCCTAATGTTGCGATTTTAGCATTAGCTTCTTCTTGAGATACTGATTTAATACGATGTTGTTGTTTAGAGAAATTATATGAAGATTTACCTTCACTTACTCCTGTAACAACAAGGTTTCTATTAAGTCTCATTCCTGACCAATAACCACCATCGTCATCAATATCTTCAGATCCATAGAAGATTTCTCCGTTACCTTTATTAACTTTCATCATAGATACGCTATCTTCAACTGAACCTAACATATGATTACTTCCAATGAAACCACCGACTTTAATAGGGTCACTCACATTGATAGTTCCTTTAGCTACTGATTTCTTAATAGCACCCTCTCTACCTACAGCGTTGTTATCCCCACCATTTTGAGACCAATAAACAATACCTGCAGCTTTAGCTCTCTTACCAGTGATATTAGCGTTGACATAAGCACGTTCAACGTAACCTTTCCAGTTTTCACCAACAATACCTGATAAATATTGACCACCAGTACCAACAGATGTAACATTACCAATAAATGCAACATTGACTAATCTACCACCACTGTCAATTTTATCAATAAATCCAGACACCCAATCACGACCAACTACGTTACCAGTAACTTTAACATTTTCAATAGTTGTTCCACCTTTAATAATGTTAGCGACTGGTGCTACTTGATTATCTCCTGGCATATTAATATCTACATTAGCTAAGTTAATATCATGAATGTGTCCACCTTGAATATTCCCAAATAATGGACGAGTTGTATTATGGATTGAATAATGCTGCCCATCAACACTAGATAATTTACCTTTAAATACAGATGTAACATAAGATTTTCCATTTGGTTTTACGTTTGCTGCATTAAGATCTGCACCAAGTTTAAACTCTCCAGTAGGGTTAGCTTGCATATCTTTTACAAGCTCGTTGAAGCTATAATAAACATTACCTTCTTTTAATTTTTGTTTTTCGAAGTAATGAACATACTCATTTGCTAATTTAGAAGCATCTGTATGTTGAACTAAATCAGGGGCTGTTGCGGTAACTTTGTATAAAGTTTTTCCATCTTTAACTACTTCTTCAACTTTATCGACAGAAAGTCTTGTCACTTTGTTATCGTGGGTTGTAACTCGTAGGTAAAGTGGAGCGACATTCGTTGGTTTTTCTGAAAGTAGACTGATGTCAGTTTCAACACCTGCATCATTAACGCTTATTAAGCTTGTTTCTTTGATGTTTTTAATTTCAACTTTTTTAAGATCTAGTTGAATTGGTTGGTCAACAAGAGTTTCAGTTTCTTCTTGACCGTTACCTCTATCATATACCATAGTAGTAGATAGAGTATATTCTTTGAAGTACTCTAAGTTATCTAATAATGCATCTAAGTTATTTTCTGTCAGATTTACAGTCTTAACAACTTGCCCATCTTTTTTCAGAGTAGCTGTAATCGATTTGATTTTTGCTTTAGTTGGATTTTCTAGAGCATACTTAGCAACTACTTCTTTATCTAATACTTTCTTGTCGGTATCAACGAATTTTAATACTGGTTTTTCAGCTAATGGAGCTAATGCTGCGATAGCTTCTTCTAATTTTTTAGTAGCTGCATTCACTTTGCTTTGAGTAGTAGCTTCATCTGCATTTACAGTATTTGCTGCTGCGATAGCTTCTTCTAAAGTTTTCCATGTTTGAGTAGTGTATTCTTCTTTTCGTTTGTTGTTAGCTGTGTTAATAGCATTTTGTAATGCAGTTTTATCTACAGCAAGAGCTTTAATGGCGTCTTGAAGAGCTTTAGTAGCTGCATCTATCTCACTTTGTTTAGGAAGTGGAGTAGTTTGGTTGTTGATTTCTTTAGCTTTTATTTCGGCTTGTTTAAAATCGTTCCAAGTTTTAGGGCTATAGTCAGCTTCTTGTTTAGTTTCTGCAGCTTTTATTTGTTCTTGTAATTTTGTTTTATCAACATTAAGAGCGTCGATAGCTGCTTTAAGTTTTTTAGCAGCTTCATCAATTTGAGCTTGAGTAGCAGTAGCGTTATCTTCTACCTCTTGAGCAGCTTTTTTCACTGCTCCTAATGCAGACCAAGTTTCAGGACTGAAGTCAGTTTCTGTCTTAGATTTAGCATCAGTAAGTTGTTTTTCAAGCTCAGTCTTATCTGTATTTAAGCCAGCAATAGCGGCTTTAAGTTTCTCGTTAATGTGATCAACTTCGCTTTGTTTTGCAGCTGGGTTGTTTGTAACTTTTTCAGCTTCAGCTAATACATTTTGAAGATTTGTCCAAGTCGTATCGCTGTAGTGTTCTTTAGTTTTTGATTTCGCATCTGCGATAGTTTTGTTTAAGTCTGTTTTATCAACACTTAGAGCATCAATAGCAGCTTTAAGTTTAGCTGTCTCGCTATCTACTTCAGGTTGTTTTACAGAGTCAGAAGAGTAGACATTTTTTGCAGCTTCTAAAATTGGTTTAAGAGCGTTGTAACTTGCAGCTGAATAATCAGCAGGAACAAGAGCAAGAGCTCTATCGATTTGAGCTTTTAGTGCAGTTTTGTCAATTTTTTCTTCAGGTTTAGTTTCTGCAGGTTGAGTTGGCTTAACGTCAACTACCTTAGGAGCTTCAGGTTGAGTTGGCTTAACGTCAACTACCTTAGGAGTCTCAGGTTGTGTAGGCTTAACATCAACTACTTTAGGAGTCTCAGGTTGAATCGGTGTTGTAACAAGATCTTCTTTAATTCCAACAGCGATTACTTTATTAATTGGTTGTTTAGTAATTGAAGTTTTAATGACTTTGCTAGTTGTTTTACCATCTATAGTAGTTACTTCACTGAACACGATTTGTTCACCGTTAACACCTTCTTGAAGAACTTTGGTTTGCCCTTTAGGTAAAGTAGCATCTTGTTGTTCTACAGTTTCAAAAGCGACAGGTTCAGTAGTAGATCTAAGTTCTGGTTTATTTTCAATTACTGATTTAGTACCTTCTTCTGGTGTAGTTTTATACTCTGCTTTTGGAGTTTCCGGTTGAGAAGGTTCTAGTTGTTTTGGAAGAGTTTTTGGTTCTGGTTGTGTTGGTTGTTCAGTGTTTGTAATAATACTTTGTTGAGGTTGTGTTAAAGTTCCTAAGTCGCTATTTGTGAAATATCCAACATAACGGTATCCGCTGATATTGATAACACCGTTTGCCAGTTCAGTTGAATCAGTTACAGTTGCTTGTGTGTTGTGTTGAACTAATTCTTTGTTTTCAAAAGCGAAAGTATGGAAGGGCATAATAATGCTTTGGCCCATAGCACCGATTAATACGACGCTAAGAACTTTGTTTCTGTATTTTTTTGATATTAGAAGAACTACTAACACAGCAGTACTGATTCCAAGTCCGGCAACTGGAATTGAACTTTGCCCGGTATTAGGTAATGCTGTAACTTCAGCAGGTTTGACAGAAATTTGTTCTTCTTTTTTATAAACCATGTAGTATGTTTCGTTGTTTTTTACGTTTTCAGGTATGCTTTTTTTTATTAAACTTTTTTCTGCTTCGGTTAGTTCGTTTTCAGCTAGATAAGTATACTTAACGTTTGTGTTGTTTTCGTTGGCAAACGCTTCACTTGGTGTATGAATTCCAAAAAATAAAGCCCCGATAACAACCGGCGCTGCACCAAGAGATAATTTTCTAATCGAAAACTTTAAGATTTTATTATTATTTTCATTTTTCGTTCGCATAAAAAATCTTCTCCTATACATTTATTTGTTGCTATTACATTCTACCAAAAAAGCTATTTAAAAGCAATTAATCTAGCCTGAAGACGGTGTTTTTTGTCTAATATATTTATATTTGTTTGTTGCTAATACAATAGAAAATAGTTGATATATATATGATAATAATACAAATATAACACGAAAATACAACTGTACTAGTACCACGGAAAAACAAATAGTAAAATATAAATATAATTAATTTTATTTTTTAAGAAATTATTTAGGGGTATTATCTTTTATAGGTATTGTTGTGGAAGTGATAACTTGAAATTAGTTTATTTTATGGTGAGATTTTTATAATAGTAATTTAGTTTAATTGATTTCTGAATTGTTGAAATAGTTGCAAGGGTAAAGATTCTATGGTATAATATTAATAGTAAGTTGTATTAGTACAGTTCACGGTAAGTGGACAGTGGAGTAATTATATAAAATAAAATCAGAAAGGACGATTTTTATGGACGGAGATACAACCAAGAAAAAGAAAAACAAAAAAAATGTAGTGGTTAAAAAGGCGATAAGTTTAGAGACGTTTGTCTTCTTAGGGATATTTTTCTTAATATTTGGACTTATGGCTAGAAAAATGGGGACACCACTTATGTTCAAGACGATGATGGCGACAGCACATGATTTATTGCTTAATACAGTATTCTTCATCATGGCGATGGCAGTTATTGCTGGTGCTATTAGTGCATTGCTATCTGAGTTTGGGGCAATTGCGTTAATTAACAAAATATTTGCACCACTAATGAAGCCTCTTTGGGGAATGCCTGGAGCAAGTGTTACAGGTGCAGTGGCTACATATCTATCGGATAACCCCGCTATCATTCCGTTTGCAAAAGATAAACGTTTTATATCTTTCTTTAAAAAGTATCAAGTGCCAGCTTTGTGTAACTTAGGGACAGCCTTTGGTATGGGGCTTATCGTAACGATGTTTATGATGGGGCAAGGAGAAGGATTTATTAAAGCAGCGGTTATAGGGAATGTCGGAGCAATTTTAGGAAGTATTATAAGTGTTCGTTTAATGTTAAGGGAGACAAAAAAATACTACGGAGATGAAGCTGAAGAACCTGTAATAGAAATAGAAGAGGGCGATGAAACGCCGGATAAAGTAAGAATAATACGTGATGGTAATATGTTCCAACGTGTATTAGATACTGTGTTAGAAGGCGGGAAAACAGGAGTAGAAATGGGACTAGCAATTATACCAGGGGTACTTATAGTTTGTACTTTTGTGATGATGTTAACATTTAAAATGCCAGCTGGAGGGTATACAGGAGCGGCATATGAAGGAGTTGGATTTTTACCTTGGTTAGGAGAAAAATTAACATTCATATTAGAACCGTTGTTTGGATTCCATTCAGCAGAAGCTATTGCATTCCCAATCACAGCGTTAGGAGCAGTAGGGGGAGCAATCTCACTAGTGCCAGAATTCCTGAAAAATGGTCTTATAGGTCCAAATGATATCGCGGTATTTACAGCGATGGGTATGTGTTGGAGTGGATACTTAAGTACACATATTGGTATGATGGATGCTCTAGGAGTACGTAAATTATCTTCAAAAGCAATTGTATCACATACAATAGGTGGTATTGTAGCGGGAGTTATTGCTCACTACTTGTTCTTGTTATTAGGATAATAGATTAAAGTAAAAATAGTTTAATTAAGAAGACGTAACTTTTGTAGTTGCGTCTTTTGAATATGATGATTTATTATTTTTATGTCATGTAACCTTGAATACAGATAGAGTAGATAGTATAATTAAACTATAAACAGTTCTTATTTAGATAAATATTATAAAAGGGGAAATTTCTTATGGATAGATTTAAGAGTATTAATTTTTATTATACCTTAGGTATAATGTTAGTTATTTCATTAGTAGCGAAATATCTCGCTCAGGTGCCGGCGTTAAAATTATTTGGGCATTTGGTAATTGCGCTTGTTATCGGTATGGCATTGCAAGCGTCAAAAG
>CAURKK010000012.1:0-24055 GCA_963525505.1 uncultured Gemella sp. | reverse complement strand
ATGGTACATATACAGAACTTCCTGCGAAAAACATAGATACAGGGATGGGATTAGAAAGAATTGTTTCTGTATTACAAGATGTTCCAACAAACTTTGATACAGACTTATTTATACCAATTATTAGAGAAATTGAAAAACTTTCAGGTGCTAAATACGGTGTAAATGCAGAGCAAGACGTAGCATTTAAAGTTATTGCTGACCACATTAGAACAGTTGCATTTGCTATAGCTGATGGTGCATTACCATCTAATGAGGGACGAGGATATATCTTAAGAAGATTATTACGTCGTGCAGTAAGATTTGCAAAAGTATTAGGTTTAAATAACTCATTTATGTATAAACTAACTGATGTAGTAGCTGAAATTATGGAAGACTATTATCCAAACGTTAAAGAAAGTGCAAACTTTGTTAAAGATGTAATTCTTAAAGAAGAAGATAGATTCCATGAAACACTACATGAAGGTGAAACAATCTTAAATAATATTGCTAACGAAGTTAAAGATACAACTAAAGTTATCTCAGGGAAAGATGCATTTAAACTTTATGATACATTCGGATTCCCGATTGAATTAACAGAAGAATATGCAGAAGAATTAGGATTAACTGTTGATATAGATGGATTCAATGAAGAAATGGAAAAACAAAAAGAGCGTGCTCGTTCTTCACGTCAAGATGATTCTTCTATGCAAGTACAGTCTGATTTATATAACAGAATCGTTGGGGATAGTGAATTCACAGGATATACTAATCTTACTGATAAAGGTAAAGTATTAGCTATAGTTGATAAAGAAGATAACTTACTAGATAACTACAAAGGTGAAGAAGTAGTAAAAGTAGTATTTGATAAAACACCATTCTACGCTGAAAGTGGAGGGCAAGTTGCTGATAAAGGTTTAGTAACAGCTGAAGGATTCAAAGCTGAAGTTGTTGATGTTAAGAAACTTCCTGACAAACGTCACATTCACTTTGTAAAAGTAGTAGAGGGTGAATTAGTAGTTGGTAAAGAATATAAACTAGAAGTTGATAGAACTTATAGATTAAATGTTGAGAAAAACCATACTGCAACTCACTTATTAAATGAAGCACTTCGTCATGAAGTTGGATCTCACATTAAACAAGCGGGATCATTAGTAACTGATGAAAAACTAAGATTTGATATTACTCACTTCGCTCCACTTACAAAAGAAGAAATTGAAAAAGTTGAGCAAGAAGTAAACAAGCAAATTTGGAATGCTTTAGAAATCAAAACAGAAGAGATGCCAATAGCTGAGGCTAGAAAACTTGGTGCTCAAGCATTATTCGGTGAAAAATACGGAGATGTTGTACGTGTTGTTTCTATCGGAGATTACTCTATCGAACTATGTGGAGGAACTCACAATGCTAACAGTGCTGAGGTAGGTATCTTTAAGATTGTATCTGAATCAGGAGTAGCTGCAGGTGTTCGTAGAATCGAGGCTCTTACAGGAAAAGCAGCATACGAGTACTTAAGGGAACAAGAAGAAACACTTCGTTCTGTTGAAAAATTAACAAAAGCTAATGCTTCTAATGTAGTAGAAAAAGTTTCTGGATTACAATCTGAAATTAAGAAACTAGCTAAAGAAAAAGAAAGCTTACAACAAAAAATTGCTAATGCAGAGTTAAACAACTTAGTAAATAACATCAAAGAAGTTAATGGTGTTAATGTACTTACGAGTGTTGTTGAATCAGAAAATATGAATCACTTAAAACAACTTGTTGATAATGCTAAATCTAAGTTAGAAAACTACGTTATTGCCTTTGCTTCAGTTAATGAAGATAAAGTAAACTTCGTAGTAGCTGTAGATAAAGCTATCACTGATAAATATAATGCAGGAAAACTTGTAAATGTATTAGCAACAGCTTGTGACGGACGTGGTGGTGGACGTCCAGATATGGCGCAAGCAGGAGCTAAGAACAAAGATAATATCGACAAAGCATTCGAAGAGTTATTAACTAATATATAATAACTTACTTGGAAATTTGATATTTATTAATATAAATTATATAATGTAATTGTAGGCTGTGATGTATAAAGTGCAGATTAATACAATTATATTAGACGATAGTACAAAAACATCTTATCCTACAGATAAGATGTTTTTGTACTATTGAGATATTAAACTTATTCGTAAATGAATAATTAAGCCAATAAGAGTGATTACTGAAAGTAAATATAAACATAAGTAGGAGAATTATGGAAGAGTATAATATTGAATATAAAATAGATATTCCTGAAAAACAAAATAAACTTAAAGCTGAAATAGTAGCCTTCTTGAATAGTGAAGGAGGAGAAATTCATCTTGGTGTAGATGATGAAGGTGTCATTGATGAAACATTAACTAATTTAAAAAAACAATACTGGGAAGAAGTGTTGTCTAATTGGTTAGTGAATGCATTTACTCCTGATGTTACAAATTTAGTATTCATTTATCCTAATGAACTGCCTTTCAGAATTAAGATAGAAGAGGGGCCGGATAAACCATATTTTTATAGAAACGGAGATGGATTTAATTCAAAAGGAGTATATGTACGCGTTGGAACTACCAAGAGACTAGCAAGTTTTGATGAGATTCAGAGAATGATTAGACAGCATAAATCAAATGATTTTGAATCAATAAGCATATCCCAAGATAATTTAACCTTTAAGTATATAGAAAATAGATTTGAAGAAAAAGGTATTATTTTTGATAAATTTGCATTATCATTAATTAATAGAGAGGGAAAATATAATAATGCTGCGTTGCTTTTTAGTGATCAGAATCCAACAATTAGTAAATTTGCTGTTTTTCAAGGGGAAAATGTAAATGTATTTTTAGATAAAAAAGAATTTAGTGGATCAATTTTAAAACAAGTAGATGAAATATTGTATTTTTGCTATTTATCGAACAAAAAAAGAATAACAATCTCAGGGAAACCAGAAAGAGAGGAATATTTTGATATACCACCTAGAGCATTAAGAGAGGCCATTGTGAATTGTTATTGCCATAGAGATTATACTTTAAGTGGAGATATAAAAATTGAATTTTATGATGATAGAGTTCAAATTTATTCACCAGGTAGTCTACCTGACGGGCTAACTCTTGAAAATATAAAAATGGGAATGGTAGCAAAGAGAAATAAGATTGTGGTTAATACACTAGATAAAATTGATATTATAGAAAATTATGCTTCAGGAGTAAGAAGGATTTTTCAAGATTATGCGGATTTCAAAAAACAACCAAATTATTATATTTCAAATAATGGCATTATAGTTACATTATACAATCGTAATTATATTGATAAAAATGATGGCCAAAATGATGGCCAAAATGATGGTCAAAATGATGGTCAAAAACAGCAGTTAAAATTAAATATGATAGAGCGAAGAGAAAAAATATTAGAATTAATCGTTGGTAATAAAAAAATAACCTCAAATAACTTAAAAGATATATTAGGAGTATCTAAAGCCACAGTAGAAAGAGACTTATCTAAATTAAGAGAAGAAAGTAAATTAGAATACATAGGAAGTTCAAAAAATGGATACTGGTTAGTTAAAAAATAATATTTTTGTTATATTAAAATTATGATGAGATTACCTTTATAAAATAGTATTATATAAACAACTATTTTTAAGGTAATCTCTCCCTTTTTTTATGAAAATATGATATAATAAGTAAGATTATTATGGACAAATAATAAACTAATGCTATGTGCTATTATAGTGTTAAATTTAATTTTGGAGGAAATGTAAATGGAAACTAAAAAATTAGGAAAAGTAGAAATCAACCCAAGTGCATTAGAAGTTATTGCCAATATTGCAGCAACTGAAGTAGAAGGAGTATCTAAATTATTAGGTAAAAAAGTATACTCACGTGGGGTAGAATTAGAATTTGCAGGAACAGAATTAGTTATTGATGTGTACTGTAATTTAAAAGCTGGTTTTTCAGTAGCTAAAACAGCAAGAAAAATTCAAGAAAACGTAAGAAATTCTATTTTTAACATGACTGAAATTAGCACTAAAACTGTGAATGTTAATATAATTGGAATTGATTTTTAATTTAGGAGATATAGATGAAGAGCAGACACGAACTTAGAGAAGCAGTTTTTAAAATCTTATTTCAAGTAGAAAATACTGAATTAGACTTTATAGAACTATTAGATTTAGAACAAGAAGAAATTTCAACAAGCATTTATGTTAATAAAACATTAACTGAGATAATTGAAAAGAAAGATGAGATTGATGCAATCATTTCTAATAATTTAAAAGATTGGAAATTAGAACGTTTATCAAAAATGGATAGACAAATTTTACGTATTTCAGCATACGAAATATTATATAGTGATATTCCTTATAAAGTTTCAATCAATGAAGCTGTAGAACTTTCTAAAAAATATAGTGAAAAAGATGAAAGCTATAAATTTATTAACGGTGTTTTAAAAGGTATTGTAGAAAACTCAACAAAATAAGAGGTAAAGTTAGATGGAAGAACAAACATATCTAACCGTTACAGCGTTAAATAAATATATTGAGAAAAAATTTTTATTAGATCCATACTTGGGAGAGATATATATAAAAGGTGAAATATCAAATTTTAAACTTCACAATAATAACAATATATATTTTTCTATAAAGGATGAAAATACAAGAATTAATGCAGTATGGTTTGGAGCGAAAACTAAAAATTTTGAAGACGGAGATACTGTTTTAATCAAATCAAAAATAAATTATTACTTTCCTAGAGGTGAACATAATTTATTAGTAATTGATATGAAAAAAGACAGAATTGGAGAGCTGTATCAAAAGTTTTTAGAGCTGAAAGAAAAATTAGAAAAAGAAGGACTTTTTCTGCCACAGTACAAAAAGCAAATACCAAGTTTCTGTCAAAATATAGCAGTTGTTACAGCTAAAACAGGTGCTGCCGTACAGGATATAACTAGGACAATACAACGAAGATTCCCAATTGCTAAAATAAAAATATATTCAACGCTAGTTCAGGGTGATAACTCAGTTCAAGACATTGTAAAAAATATAAAATTAGCTGACGATGATTCTAATGATGTAATAATTTTAGGACGAGGTGGGGGATCGATAGAAGATCTATGGAGTTTTAATACGGAAGAAGTTATTAGAGCTATTTTTAATTGTAAAACTCCAATTGTTACTGGTATAGGTCACGAGACAGATACCACTTTAGCAGATTTTGTGTCTGATAAACGAGCATCAACCCCTACTGCAGCAGCTGAATTGGTAACGCCAAATATAGAAGATATTAAAAATAGAATAAAATTCAACTTTGATAAACTAAATAATACTATTAATTATATCATTCAATCATATAGAAACAGGATAAACACGAGTGAGAATAATCCTTATTTGAAAAATTATTCAAGAATATATACTGATTATAAAAAAAATATCGAATTAATTGAAACTAATTTAAACAAATATTTGCAATTACTGATTAGAGATAAGAAACAAGAACTTTCTAATTCAACTGATAAATTTATTGGATACGATTTATTAGCAAGATTCAAAGAAAACTTCACTAATGAGATTAATCGTTTGGAAGCTAACTCACCATTAAATATCATGAAGAAGGGATATTCTGTAACGTTTCTTGATGATAAAAAAATAACAACTATTAAAAATGTGAATGTAGGTGATGAACTTACTGTTCAACTTATAGACGGTAGTCTTGAGTGTAAAGTAAATAATATACTCGATAAAGGAGTTAAATAATGAGTAAAGAAAATTTTGAAACAAGTTTAATGAACTTAGAAAAAATTGTTACAGAATTAGAATCAGGAAATTTATCGTTAGAGGATTCACTAGAACGCTATAAACAAGGTATAGATTTAATAAAAAACTGTAACAAACTAATAGAAGATGCAGAAAAAGAAGTAGCTAAATTAACTAAGGATTTCAAAGAAAATGAATAATTTTAAATCTTTCGTAGAAGAAAATAAAAACAAACTAAATACATATGCTAAAGAGTATACTGATAAATTAGAAATGCCAGAAATACTTAAGGAATCTATTCAATATTCTTTAGTTAATGATGGAAAAAAAATCAGACCACTGTCTTTTTTGTATTTGCTTAAGTATTACGGAGTAGATTTTACCAGATATTTTGATATTGCTTTAGCTATAGAATTAGTTCATACATATTCACTAGTACACGATGATCTACCTGAAATGGATAACGATGATTATCGTTGGGGAAAACCAACTAATCATAAAGTTTATGGACAAGATGTTGCTGTTCTTACAGGCGATGCAATGCTTACTTTAGCTTTTGAGGTGCTAGCTGAGTGTGATGTTGAACCAGATCTTAAAGTTAAATTAATTAAGCAATTTGCTAATTATTCTGGTGCTATGGGTATGATTGCCGGCCAAGTCTATGATGTTAAACAAAAAAATTATGAAGTTGATTCAGATTTTCTTCGAAGAATGCACAGTTTAAAAACAGGACGACTTATAGAATTACCTTTAGATTTTGCGTGTTTAGTCGCTGATAAATTAGATGAATACGAAGATATTAGATCGTTTGGGCAACAATTAGGTATAGCTTATCAAATAAAAGATGATATTCTTGATTATTATGGTGATTTTGAAAAAATTGGAAAATTACCAAGTGATGAAGATATGATTACGTACTTGAGTTTTTATGGTATTGATGAATGTGAAGATTTACTAAAAAAACATACTTCTAACGCTATAAATATATCAAAAAAATTAAATAACAATCTTTTAGAAGATTTTGCAAACTATTTATTAAAAAGAGATAAATAAAATACGACAGATTAAAACTTTATCACCGTAGAAAAAATTATATACTATGGTGATAATTTTTTTGAAAAATTAGAAAGAAAAAAACCACGAAAGCTTAGGGGTAAACTTCGTGGTTTTTTACAGTTATTATATTAGTCTAGGATTAGGGAATTAAGGACTCGTAACTAATATACTTTAAAATGTTGGCTGTGGATTACTGGCACAAACATGAGGATTACTTATAATTGTAAAACTAAAAGTAGTTTGCTTCTACAGCTGACAAATTAATACTGTATTTTTGACAAATCAAAAATGAGACCTAATTTTAACCCCTAAACATAAAGCAAAACACTTTACATAATTATTATACTAAAAAAAATGATAATTTTAAAGTATTTGTGTAAATTTTATCAATGAAAATGTTTATTTTTTTTATTTTCAACGTTAAATCTTTAAATATTCATAAATTAGTGTTAAAATTAATTAAAAGATTAAAAAAATGTAAGGAGAGTGAAAATAAAATGAAAGTATTAATTGCTGTCAATGAATTTAAGGGCTCTCTTTCTTCAGAAGAAGTAGGGAATTCGATTAAAAATATTATAAACAAAAATTATATGAATATTGATACCTCTATGGAAATAGTAGCAGATGGTGGAGATGGATTTTTAGATATGTTTAAAAACTTTGAAAAAAAACAATTTAAAACTGTAAATGCTGCTTTAAAAGAAACAAATGTTAGTTACCTAGAAAATCCGAATAGAAAAGAGGCTGTAATTGAAGTGGCTGAGGTAATAGGAATAAAACAACTTTTAGAAAATGAAAAAAATCCTTATGTTACTTCCACTGTGGGTCTAGGAAAACTGATTAATCATTTACTTGAGAAAGGGATAAAAAATTTTATTATTGGACTTGGAGGAAGTGCAACGAATGATTGTGGAATTGGAATGCTAAGTGAACTTGGTGTGAATTTCCAAAGTGAATCAGGTGAAAAGTGTCGAAATGGTATTAATGATTTGAGTAAAATAACTAAAATAGAAATCGATAATATTAATAAAAAATTAAAAAATGCTACATTTACTATAATTTGTGATGTTAACAATCCTTTATATGGTTCGAATGGAGCAACCTATATTTATTCAAAACAAAAAGGTCTAAATGAAAAGAACTTCTGTGAAGTAGATAAGTATGTAGAAAGATTTTCAAAAATAGTTTCTCAAACTATTTCTATTGATTATTCGCAATTTAAAGGAAGTGGAGCGGCAGGAGGTTTGGGATTTGCTTTTTTAGCATTTACTAATACAATAATTAAGTCTGGTTCAAAATTTATGATTGATTATTTGGATCTGGATAAAAAAATTAGTGAAGTAGATCTTCTTATAACTGGTGAAGGAAAATTAGACAAACAAAGTTATATGGGGAAGGCGCCGATCGAACTAGCTCGAATAGCAAAAAACTATAACAAAAAAGTTGTATTTTTGGCAGGAAGTATAATTGACGAAGAATTGCATCAACTAAGTCTTGAAGAAAATAAATTAGTAGATGCATCTTTCAGTATTCAAAGAAAATTTACTGATTTAGAAACAGCTATGAAAAAAGAAGTTACTAAGAAGAATATAGAGCAAACAATTGTTCAAGTATTTAATGTATTGGAGTTTAATAATGCAGAGGAATAATAATATATTAATGGGAATATTTTGTATAATTATGGCTGGATTCGGTTTTTCACTTATGGCATTGTTTGTAAAATTATCGGGAAATCTTCCATCTATGCAAAAAGGATTTTTTAGAAATATTATAGCTGTAGCTATCTCATCAATACCACTAATTAAACATAGAAAGGCTATAAGGCTTCCTAAAGATAATATAGCATGGGGAGTATTGGTTTCTAGAAGTGTGTTTGGGACTATAGGATTAGTATTAAATTTTTATGCGATTAGCCATATTAGTTTAGCTGATTCAACAATAATACAGAAATTATCACCATTTGTAATTTTAATATTATCTTACGTTTTTTTTAAAGAGAAAATGACAAGGTTTCAATTAATTGCAATCGTTATTGCATTTATAGGAGTTGGCTTTATAATAAAGCCAACAGGAAATGGTTTTATAAGTCTTGGGGCATTAGCGGCATTATTAGGGGCGTTTTGTTCTGGGATAGCTTATACATGTGTTAGATATCTTGGTACACATAACGTTTCCGGAGAATTTATAATTTTTTTCTTCTCTTCGTTATCAACATTAATGCTAATACCATACTTAATATTTGATTATAAAGTGATGAGTATGTACCAATTATCTATGTTGGTTTTAGCTGGAGCTTCTGCTACAATAGGTCAGTATGGTGTAACATTCGCATACAAGTATGCAGCAGCAAAGAATATTTCTGTATTCGATTATTCACAGGTCTTGTTTTCAGGGATTTTAGGATTTATATTTTTTAGCGAGTTACCAGACTTGCAAAGTTTAATTGGATATATTATAGTTATTTCTGTTGGGATAATTTTAGTTGTAAAAAGTAAATAAAGAGGATGTAGTATGAAAAGAAAACGAATTGAAATAATAACAATTGTATTTATAGCTTTATGTTCAGTTTTACTTTATATTATTGAAAGTAATAAGATATCTTGGTTTTATAAAAAATTTGAAAGTGAAAATAAACATGAAAACATATTAAAAACTGAAAAAATAGCTAATGCAAGAGATGGAATAATGGGTGTAAGTCAACCATATCCATTTATCACCAATCCAAGAGGAGTAGAAAATAATTTACTACAAAATGCGAATGGTAGCTTAATAGGGCAATTAATATATTTACAGAGAGAAAATCTACCAGAGGCAGAACAAAAATTATTAGCAAATAATAAAGATGCAACCCAATATATACTAGGATATCTTGCAGGTCAACAAGCTGAACCATTTGAGCAAGGCCAATCAGTAGATATCGATAGAAAATATCCATACTACATACAATGGGATAAGCGATGGGCTTATGATAAATTAGGTGGAACTAATATCGCTATTGGTGGATGTGGGCCTACTTGCGTCGCGATGGCGTTAAGTGGAATATTAGATGACAAATCAATTACTCCTAAGAATATAGCAGAACAAGAGGAAGCAAATGGTTACTTCACGGATGGTGGTACTAAATGGTCTTTCTTTGATTATATCGCAAAAGAATATGGTGTTAAATCAACAGGAGTTCCTTTAAGTAAAAATGCAATAAATGCTAGTCTAAATAAAGGTAATCCTATTATTGCGTCTGTCCATCCTGGGAAGTTTACTACTGTTGGACATATTATACTTATTACTGCAGTAGATTCAGAAGGGAATTATATAATAAACGATCCGAATAGCTACACAAGAACATTAAAAAAATGGTCTTTTGATGAACTTAAGACTGAAATAGTAGCTATGTGGGAATTTTCAAAATAAATTATATAGATAAATCCTCGAATTTCAAATGAAATTTGAGGATTTATTTTTTTATAATAGAAATGTTTATATATGGAATGTTCGAACCAATAATTTGATAATTACTATCAAAACCTTTATAATTATAATTATGATTAGAGGGATTATATGTTGTATAGGATAACTTATAAATTCCAAAACACATGAGATGGAGGAAAAATAATGTCAGTTCTTGATATAAAAAATCTTGAAGTATCAATTAATGAAAAACAAATATTAAAAGGATTAAATTTAGAAATTAAATCTGGTGAAATACATGCTGTAATGGGACCGAATGGAGCAGGTAAATCTACTTTAGCATCAGCTATTATGGGACATCCAAAATATGAAGTAGATGGTGGAAGTATTTTACTAGATGGTGAAGAAGTATTAGAAATGGAAGTTGATGAAAGAGCTCGTGCCGGTCTATTTCTAGCTATGCAATATCCATCAGAAGTGCCAGGAGTATCAACTTCAGAATTTATTAAATCTGCAATCAATGCTCAACGTGAAGACAGTATTCCTTTAATGCAATACATAAAAAAATTAGATAGTACAATGGAATTTTTAGATATGGATCTAAAAATGTCTCAACGTTATGTAAACGATGGATTCTCTGGAGGAGAAAAGAAACGTAACGAAATTTTACAAATGATGATGTTAGAACCAAAATTCGCTATTTTAGACGAAATTGACTCAGGATTAGATATTGATGCATTGAAAGTTGTATCTAAAGGTGTTAATAAAATGCGCGGAGAAAACTTTGGTTGCTTAATTATTACTCACTACCAAAGATTATTAGATTATATTGAGCCTGATTTTGTACACGTACTTATGGATGGGAAAATCGTAAAATCAGGTGGACCTGAACTAGCACTTCGTTTAGAAAAAGAAGGTTATGACTGGTTAAAAGAAGAGGTTTAATATGGAGAATAATAAATTAAAACTAAGTATTAAAACTTTACAAAGCATATTTTCTAATACTAATGAACCTACTTGGTTTTTAAATACTAGAAAATTAGCTTTATATAAGAGTTATACGCTACCTTTTCCAAAATTAGAGTCTATGGAGTTAGAAAGATGGAACTTATTTAATGTTGATTTTTCAACTCTAAGATTAGAAAATGAGGGAAATGTAGAAATAGCTGAATATGGTATTAATAGTGATGATTTCGCTGTAATTCAAAAGAATAATACTATTGTTCATATTAATATTCCAGAAAAATATGCTGATAAAGTAGTAATTAAAGATATTTTTTCTGCTATGAGTGATGATCACATTAAAGATAGTTTTATGAGTGTTGTAGATTATGCGGAAAGTAAAGTAACAGCTGTTCACTATACACTTTTAAATGCAGGACTATTTATTGATGTTAAGGATAATGCTGTAATTGAAGAACCACTTCAATATATAGTGATTTCTGATAAAGAACAAAGTTTATTCAACCATGTAACTATTCAGGTTGGAAATAACGCTAAATTCAACTTTATTGAAAACTACGTAAATAACCAAAAAGATGATAAAGCACCATTCAGTTTAGTATCTGAAGTAGTTGCTCATGATGGAGCTAAAGTAAACTATAGTTCTATAACGAATCAACCAGGACAAAAACGTGTAACTATTTTACGTCGTGGTTTAACTTATAAAGATTCATTAATTAACTGGAATGTAGCTGCGATGGATGAGGCAGATGTATATCACGATAATACAACGAATATACTAGGGGATGGTTCTGAAGCAAATCTTAAGATTGTAACTCTAGGAGTTAAAGAACAAAAAACTTACTTCAATAGTGAAGTAGTTAACCAAGGTTTAAGTAGTAAAGGTGATATTTTACAACACGGTGTATTATTAGATAGATCACATATCGTATTTAACGGTGTTGGATTTATCGTAAAAGGCGCAACAGGTTCTAATGCTTACCAAAGTTCAAGAATGTTGACACTTTCTTCAGAAGCAAAAGCAGATGCAAACCCAATGCTTCTAATTGATGAAAATGATGTTATGGCTGGTCATGGAGCATCGCTAGGTCGTATTGATGAAGAGCAACTATACTACTTACAAAGTAGAGGATTAACAAGAAAAGAATCAAGTAGATTACTAGTTCATGGGTTCTTATCACCTGTAATATCAGAATTAACAGTAGATAAAATCAAAGAACTTATAACAGTTCTTATTGATGAGAAAATTAACAACAACGAGAGTGAATAATAATGATAGATTTTAGTAAATATAGAGAAGACTTTCCTATATTAAAAAGAAGGATATCCGACCATGATTTGATATTCTTCGATAACGGAGCTACTACACAAAAACCGAATCAAGTAATTGATGCTATATCAGATTACTATAGAAATTATAATTCGAATATTCATAGATCTGTTTATACATTAGGTGATGAATCTGAAAAAATCTATGAAACTTCAAAAGAGCTAGTAAGAGAATTTATTAATGCAAGTAGTTACGAAGAGATAATCTACACTAGCGGGACTACTGAGAGTTTAAATTTCGTAGCAAGAATTTTAGAACAGGATGTTAGTGAAGGTGATGAAGTTATTCTTACCTACATGGAGCACCATGCTAATATTATTCCTTGGCAACAACTTGCTAAACGAAAAAATCTAGTTTTAAAATACTTAGAACTAGATGAACAAGGTAGAATTAGTATTGACCAACTTAAAGAATTCATTACAGAAAAGACTAGAATTGTTTCTATATGTCATGCTTCTAACGTATTAGGAAATATTAATCCAGTTTATGAAATTGGCGAATTATTAAAAGATAAAGACATTTATTTTGTAGTTGATGCTGCACAATCAGTACCACATTTAAAGATTGATGTACAAAAAATGAACTGTGACTTTTTAGCATTCAGTGCACATAAGATGTGTGGACCTACAGGAATAGGAGTTCTTTATGGGAAAAAACAACTTTTAGAAAAGTTTGCTCCTGTAGAATTCGGTGGGGGAATGATTGGTATTGTTGAAGATGATTCAGCTACATGGGCTATTCTTCCAGATAAATTTGAAGCGGGAACACCACTGCTTGCGCAAGCAGCAGGTCTAGGAGCCACTATCAAGTATCTCAATAATATTGGTTTAGAAAATATAGAAAAATATACAAAAGAACTTACTGAGTATATGTATGCAGAGCTATCAAAAATAGACAATATTGAGATTTACGGTACAAAAAATATCGAAGAAAGAGTTTCATTAATATCGTTCAATCTAGTTGGAGTACATCCACATGATTTAACTAGTTTTTTAGATGCTAAAGGTATTTGTATAAGAGCAGGGCATCAATGTACACAACCGTTACTGGGAAAACTAGGAACATACACAGTAGCGAGAGCGAGTCTATATTTATATAATACAAAAGAAGAGATTGATTTCTTTATTCAAACTTTAAAAGAAACGAAGGAGTTTTTTGAAAATGAGTTTTAGTGATTTAAAAAGTTTATATAAACAAGTAATTTTAGACCATAGCAAGCACCCTAGAAATAATGGAGCAATTGAAAATAGCTATAAACTGGAAATGCTAAATCCTTCTTGTGGGGATAAAATAACAGTTAGTGTTAAGTTGATTGACGATATTATCGAGGATATTAAATTTTTAGGGACTGGATGTTCAATCTCATTAGCTTCTGCTTCAATGTTAACTGAAGAATTAAAAGGTTTATCAGTAGAGAGTGCTAATGTAAAGATTAAAAATTTTTTAAATATGATTATGGGAAATGAATTTAATGAAGATAATCTTGAAGATAGTATTTCATTACAAAATATTTCTCAACTTCCAGCAAGAGTTAAATGTGCAACTTTAGCGTGGAAGATTACAGAAAAAATATTGGAAGAAAATAGGAAGAAGGAGTGATTGCATTGAATAAAAATGAAGAAATGTTTACCGATTATCAGTATGGATTTTCAGATAAAGACGTATCTATATTCAAAACTGATAAAGGATTAACAAAGGAAATCGTTAAAACTATTTCTGAAAGAAAAGAAGAACCACAATGGATGTTAGAATATCGTCTAAATGCATTAAAAGAGTTCTATAGAATGCCGATGCCTACATGGGGTGGAGATTTATCAGAAATAGATTTTGAAGATTTAACATATTATGTAAAACCATCTGAAAAAACAGAACGCTCATGGGATGAAGTACCAGAAGAAATAAAAAATACTTTCGAAAAACTAGGTATTCCAGAAGCAGAACAAAAATATCTTGCGGGTGTATCTGCACAGTATGAATCTGAAGTAGTTTATCACAATATGCATAAACAATTCGAAGAAAAAGGAATTATCTTTGAAGATACTGATACTGCTTTAAAAAATCATGAAGAAATCTTTAAAGAATACTTCTCAAAAGCCGTTGATTTTAACGATAACAAGTTTGCTGCCTTAAACTCTGCAGTATGGTCAGGTGGTTCGTTCATCTATTGTCCAGAAAACGTATCGGTAGAAGCACCACTTCAAGCGTACTTCAGAATTAACAGTGAAAAAATGGGACAGTTTGAACGTACATTAATTATTATTGAGAAAAATTCTTCTCTACACTACGTAGAAGGATGTACAGCTCCAACTTATTCAGCAAGTTCATTACACGCTGCTGTAGTAGAGATCTTTATTAAAGAAAATGCTCGTTTCAGATACACAACTATCCAAAACTGGTCAACAAACGTTTATAACCTTGTTACAAAACGTGCAATTGTTGAGAAAAATGGAACTATGGAATGGGTTGATGGAAACTTAGGTTCTAAGTTAACTATGAAATATCCAGCATGTATCCTTGTAGGTGAAGGAGCAAGTGGAAGCACTCTATCTATCGCTATGGCTAGTGAAGGACAAGTACTTGATGCCGGATCTAAGATGATTCACTTAGCGCCTAGAACATCATCTACTGTTGTTTCTAAATCTATGTCTCGTCGTGGAGGAAAAGTTAACTACCGCGGATGGATTCACTTTGGAAAAAACTCTGAAGGGTCTCGTTCGAACATAGAATGCGATACTTTAATCTTAGATGAATACTCAACATCTGATACTATTCCTTACAACATCGTTAAAAACTCTAATGTATCTTTAGAGCATGAAGCGAAAGTATCTAAAGTGTCAGAGGAACAACTATTCTACCTAATGAGTAGAGGTTTAGATGAAGGTCAAGCTACTGAAATGATAGTTATGGGATTCATCGAACCATTCACAAAAGAACTTCCTATGGAATACGCTGTTGAATTAAACCGATTGATTTCATTTGAGATGGAAGGATCAATAGGATAAAGATATCTATATTCAACTCTGTAAATCTAAATTCAAATTTACAGAGTTTTTTTTGTTTTATAAATTTGGGACTGATGAGTATGGGAGTGAGCTTTAAGAATATGATTTCTTTTTTTAAAAAATAGATAGTAAAAAGATAATTATTTGATTGAAATTAAATATTTAAACAATGTAAATTGAATTTTAGGTCTTGAATTATACCTTGTCGAGTAACTATATATTATAGCTATTAGAATCATATAATTAAATTTTAAGTAGCAATAGTTGAAGAAATTACAAAAATATTTGAAAACATGCCGGATGATTTCAAAAATTACGAATGTTATTACTTACAGACTAGTAGAAGCACTTCGATTTGATAATGCCGAAAATGTGACGATCATATAAGATCACAAGACCTGGATTATTTATAGAAAATAATGAATTAAGTGTTACCAATAGCTGAGAAAATTGATTTTACCATACTATCTATGTTCAGTATTTACTATCCTAAAGATATTAATTTTAATAAAATCAGTAAATGTTTTATAAAAATATTTACTAAGGCTGAATAATTTGTAAATTATTTATATATCACTATGTTAAAAGAAATTTAATTTTATAATAATTTATATATATTTTAATTAGTAAAAAATTTAGTGAATAAATAATAAATAGAATAAAATTTTATAATGCTACTCATACCTTTTGGTATAAATATTAATGTAGTTAACTGTTTTTTAAAATAAGAAAAAAGTGTATTTAGTATATATATTGAAGATGAGAAATAAAAAATTAACATACGATTTATAATATGGTAATTAATTAATATAAATTTAATATTGTAGATATTTTTTTATTATTATTTTCAGAATATAATGAACTTAATATTATAATACAATTTAAATTTTAGAAATATAATTAAATTTATTAAATTGAAAATAAATTTATATTTTTCTTGTTGTAATATAGTTTTACAAGGTGTATAATAATAAGGTGTATAATACTAAATATAAAAGTGTTTATTTATTACATAGAGTGATAAAAAAATATAAAGTTATTGAAAATATATTTATAATTAATTAATTTATTATAATTGAGTTAATTTGAGTGGATTTTTTAAATTAATAATTATATATAAGAGTAATTATTGAGAGATGAATTATAGGATATTGTTTAACCCTAATACATGAAAAAATATTGAAAGGAGAGCAAAGAAGTTTTTGGTAAGCGGTATATACCAAAATGGGCATTAAAAACTAAATTAAATGATAAGTTAAACGCCAACTTATTTAAGTTAGAATATTAAATATTTAAAATTCTCTATGGATTTTCAAGTGTTAAAACTTAATTGGCAAAAGTAGTTTATATAATGCATGCTCTAAATATAAAGATGAAATCGTTTGTGCAGAAGAACTGGAATTTGAATAAATATGATATGATTAGAAGTTGTTTTGATTTTTTTATAAGTTTAATATTGTTAGTAATAGCTGTTCCAATATGTTTCTTTGCATGCATTGCTATCTCCATAGAAACACACGGGAATCCTATCTATACTCAGGAACGTGTTGGTTTGAATGGACGAAGATTTAAAATATATAAACTTCGCTCAATGTTTGCAGATGCGGAAAAAAATGGTCCAAAATGGGCGAGTGAAAATGATGAACGTATTACAAAAATAGGACGTTTAATTCGTAAGATACGTATTGATGAGCTACCTCAGTTGATTAATATACTAAAAGGAGATATGTCCTTTATAGGTCCTAGACCAGAAAGACCTGAACTGATTGAAATATTTTTGAAAGATATACCTGATTTTAATGATCGACTATTGGTTAAGCCTGGAATAACTGGTTGGGCACAGGTTCAGGGAGGTTATTCGTTAACCCCAAAAGAAAAATTGATATATGATAAGTATTATATAAAAAATAGGGGTCTTAAATTGGATTTTTTGATTTTAGTGAAGACAATACATGTTGTTTTTACTGGAAATGGAGCTAGATAGATAAAAATACAAAAATAAAGAAGGAGAATGAAATGAATTATTTTAATAATAATATAACGAGATTATTGAATCTTATTAGAAAAAAATATTTATTTTTGATGATATTTATTTTAACAGGAGTAGGAGCTGTTGGTGCTTATACTATTGTTGGGATCACACCAGTTTATAGTGTATCTTCAACTTTGATTATGAAAAGTTCGAGTGATAAAAATGATGATTCACACGCTTTGACATCTATAAATTTATTACAAAGACAGGTTAAAACGTATTTAGAAATTTCAGAATTACCTAATATCAGAGAAGAAACTAATAGTACTTTAGGATTGACATCAGAAGAAGTAAATAAAATTAAATCGATAAAACTTACAAATGATTCTGGATCGCAACTAATGACACTTACAATTAGAGCAACGGATAGAGAATTAGCTGAACGCTATGTAAAACAATATACAAAAGACTATAAGGAATTTGCTGCTGAAAAAATTGGTAGAGATGATTTATCTATAGTTACTGATGTAGTTGGTAGTCTTAATCCAGTATATCCCGTATTATGGAAGAATCTTTTAATTGCTTTCCTACTATTTTCATTTATTGGATTAAATATCGTAATAATTCGTTTTATAATGAGTGATTCTATAGATTCTCTTGATGATTTGGAAGAATTAGCAGGAGTTTCTGTATTAGGAATGATACCTATAGTAAGTGAGAAAGAAAGAAGGTAAAGGATATGTACATAGAAGTTATTCATAACAGTAAATCTATTGCTTCAGAATCATATAGAACATTGAGAAGTAATATTCAATTTTCAAATCTTGGAAAAAACTTAAAAAAAATTGTTGTAACAAGTGCAAATCCAAATGAAGGGAAAAGTAATGTTAGTCTAAATCTTTCAGCTGCACTTGCTCAACAGGGGAAAAAAGTAATTTTAATAGACGCTGATATGAGAAAACCTACTCAGCATAAACTAATAGAAAAAAGAAATAATAATGGTTTAAGTAAATTATTATTAGGAGAAATAACTGAGAATGCTATTAATCGTTTAAGTATAAATGACATTAAATTAGATGTGTTGACGTCAGGACCAGTTCCCCCGAATCCGGCGGAAATGTTAGCAAGTAGTACTATGGAGGAAATATTGAATTCTTGTAGTGATAATTATGACTATATAATTATTGACACACCACCCTTACTCGCTGCTACAGATGCTCAAATCTTGTCTTGTGTTTCGGATGCTACATTGCTAGTAGTTGATATTCAAACTAGTAAACGCAAACAAATTATTGAAGCAAAAAAAAGGTTGGATAATGTTGGAGCGAGACTTTTGGGAATTGTTGCTAATAAATTAGAATTACACGAAAATAGCTATTATCATTATGATTATAAGTAATAGAATAATACAAAATTAATAAAGTTAGAAAGGAGTAGGAATGGTAACATATATTTTTATTTTTGCATATCTTGTAATCTTTTCTTCGGTATATTACTACTTTGAAGAAAAAAAAGAACAAATAAAAATTTTAGTGGTTCCTACTTTTATTTTGTTCTTATTAATTGATGGATTTAGAAAATCGTCTGTTGGAGGAGATCTTAATTCTTATGTTTATATATTTAAGCACAATGTATTAGAATTACCAGAGTTATCTAATATATTCAACTCTCGTTTTGAGATAGGGTATATTGTTCTTAATAATATATTAAGTTCAATTTCGAATCATTATACTATATTGTTATTTTCTTTTGCAGCAATTACGTTATCAATATGGTTTTATGTGTTATGGAAGTACTCTGAGAATATATATCTTAGTTTACTGATATATTTTAGCTCTTTAGGAATGATGTTTTATTCATTTTCTAATATTAGACAAGGATTAGCAATAGCAATAGGTTTATTAGGGTTTCATTTTCTTGTAGAGGAAAAGTATGTAAGAGGGATACTTTGTATTTTAATGGCGCCGTTGTTTCATACGACAGGTATCATATGTATATTTTATATTTTACTTAAGAAAATTCGTTTAACAAAAAAAGTTTATGTAATTTCGTTTCTAGGTCTAATTATTACATATCCCTTATTGAAGAGTTTTTTAGAAGTATTTCTTAAAATTTCCCCTCAATATACATCTTATTTAGAATCTTCTTGGTTTCTAGATAGTTATAAACTTGCGCCTACTATATTAACTATTTTATATATTTTTGTATTTATTGTCGGGGAGATAATTTTAAATAAACGTAAACTATATTCAACAGAAGAGTATATTAGAATATTATATCTGTGTTATTTATTACTTACTATTACATCATTACAAACTAGTTTATTTTGGAGGTTTGCATATTATTTTTCACCATTTGTTGCCTTGTATATCCCAATGTGTATTGATAAAGTAACTAATAAAAGTATTAAATGGATATTATTATATGCGGCAATAGCAATATGCGGAATGTATTTCTTAGTAATAGTATATTTAAAACCCGAATGGTACAATGTTGTCCCATATCGTTCAATTATTATAGATTGGTTATATGGGAATGATGTTTAGGAGGAAGTATGGAGTTTTCAGTTTTAATGACTGTATATGACAAGGAAGTACCTTGTAATTTACGAAAAAGCATATTAAGTACTTATCACCAGACAATTAAACCCACTGAAATTATCCTTATTTGTGATGGGATATTGACAAAGGAATTATATGATGAAATAGAAAAATTAAAAATTGAAATTCCTATTTTAAAATCATATCAGTTAATTGAAAATGTTGGTTCAGGTCCTGCATCTCGATTTGGTGTAGAAAAGTGTAAAACAGAGTTTATTGCGAGAATGGATAGCGATGATTATTCAATAGAAGATCGATTTGAAAAACAGTTACAGGCGTTTAAAGAAAATTCGAATCTTATTATGGTTGGCTCAAATATTTTAGAAGAAAATACTGAGTTTACAGCTTTGAAAAAAGTTCCAGAAAAAACAGAAGAAATTAAAAATTATTCAAAGTTTCGTAACCCGTTCAATAATCCATCGAGTATGATGAAAAAGGAATATATTTTAAAAGTCGGAAATTATAGAGAATTCCGATATCTAGAGGATTATGATTTAACAATGAGATTAATACACGATAATCCAACGAAAGATTTTTATAATATTCAGGAACCTTTGGTAGTGATGCAAACAAATGATTCGAGCTATCTCCGTAGAGGTGGATTGCTTTATGTGAGGACAGAATTCTTTTTACAAATGGATTTTTATAAACGAGGTTATATAACAAAATTCGAATTATGTCGAAATGTTTTTATCCGTAATATAGTAAGATTGTTTCCTAATTCTATTAGAAAACAAATTTATCAAAGGAAAATGAGAGAAGATGTTGAGGTGAAGAGAGCTAAATGAAAAAGGTAATAACTTATGGAACGTTTGACCTATTGCATTATGGTCATATTAATCTGCTAAAAAGAGCGAAATCATTAGGAGATTATCTAATAGTAGGTTTATCTACTGATGAGTTTAATATGAATGAAAAAAATAAAGATTGCTATTTTGACTATGATAAAAGAAAATCTCTTTTAGAGGCACTTAGATATGTTGATCTTGTTATTCCTGAGAAAAATTGGGAACAAAAACTCTCTGATATACAGAATCTAAATGTTGATGTTTTTGTTATTGGAGATGACTGGAAAGGGAAGTTTGATTATTTGAAAGATAGTGGGGTAGAAGTTGTTTATCTACCACGAACAGAAGAAATTTCGACGTCAAAAATTAAAGAAGATCTTAATCATGGGAGATAAAATGAAATATCGTGTTTTACATGTAACCGGAGGGGTAAGAAATACTATAAGTGGAGTACAAAGTTTTATAAAAAATCATATTGTAACTAATGATGAAGAATTTGAATACTTAGTAGGTGAATCAAATGGAGAAGCTCATTTTCCGTTTAATGAGTACCTAGATAAAAAGGGAATTAAAAGAATTATTTTTCCTTCTTTAAAAATTTCCAACATGATTCGGTATGCTAGGGAATGTAGAGATTTTTACGAGAATAATAGGATTGATATTCTTCATGTACATAATCCTATTACAGCTTTTATTCATAATTATTATGCTAAAAAAAACGGAGTTACCGTGAGAATATATCATAATCATAGTAGCCAATTTTCAGATACATTACTAAAAAGTATCCGAAATCGTGTATTGGTTTTCCTTGCGTTAAAGAATGCTACTCTTCGAGTTTCGTGTGGACAATTAGCAGGTGAAAAAATTTTTGGTAAAAAATCATTCGCAATAATTCCTAATGCAATAGATATCAAAAAATATATGTTCTCTTCTATGAATAGAAAAGAGATTAGAAAAGAGTTTAGTATAGAAAATAATAAAAAAGTAGTAGGAATGATTGGAATACTTAATAGATTTAAAAATCAAACATTTATTATTGACCTTGCTACTGAGTTGCCAGATGTAACATTTATATTAGTAGGAGAAGGACCTGATCGTCTAATTTTAGAAGAAAAATGTAAAGAAATGACTAATGTTATTTTTACAGGAAAAAGAGAAGATGCTTATAAGTTTTATTCTGCTTTTGATGTTTTTGCATTTCCTTCACTTTATGAGGGATTCCCGATGGTTTTAGTAGAAGCACAATGCTCAGGAGTAAATGTTTTAATGAATGAAACGATAGATACAACTACTAAAATTGTTGATGAATTATGTACTACTTTACCTCTAGATAAAATTAAATGGATAAATCATATAAAAAAAATATCTAACATAGATAAAGATAGAGAGTTTGATGGCCGATTAATGGAATTTAACATTAATGATAGTATTATAAAATTAAAGGAAATTTATAAGAAGGGTTTGAAAAAATAGTATGAATAAAGATTTAAAAGCATTATTTTTTAAAATAAGTGATTTTACTTCTAAAATTAATACATTAATTCCTAAGAAGAAAAATAGAATTGTTTTATATTCGAATTGGGGATTTAGAGACAATATTAGAACATTATATAAGTATTTAGTTGACAATGGATACCAAGATAAATACGAGATAATCTGTGCTTCGAATGACTTTTATCATTTAAAAAAAGATGATAGGGCGAAATTTGTATCGATATACCATGGATTTTATTACTTCCTAACTTCAAAATATTTTTTTTATTCTTTTGGAAAGTACCCGATTAAACCTTCAAACAAGCAGATGGTAGTAAATTTATGGCATGGTATGCCTTTAAAAAAAATTGGAAATCTTGAATCGGGAATGGAAAATATTGATTATAATTTCTTTACAAAACTAGTTTCTTCTTCGGATTTATTTACTCCGATTATGAAGGCAGCATTTAAAGCTAAAGATGACCAGATGCTGCTTGTGGGGAATATTAGAAACGACGAGTTATTTGAAGAAAAAAAAGATAAAAATATAATTTGGATGCCAACTTATCGAAATTCTAAAAATTATCATGATAGTCAAGATGCATTTATTTTTTCCCTTGATAAATTAGAATTCAATAAAATAAATAAGATCTTAGAAGAATATGAATATCATCTTTACATTAAATTGCATCCGTTAGAAGAATCTCAATTTAAATTTAAAAATAACTACTCAAATATTCATATGTTGTCGGAAGATATAATTAGTGAACATTATGGTACTTTGTATAAGTTCCTTGGAACAACAAGTGGATTGATTACAGACTATTCTTCTGTGTTTCTAGATTATTATTTATTAAACAGACCTGTTGCTTTTACTATAAATGATTATGAGGAATATAAAGAAAATAGAGGATTTGTCTTCGATGATGTGAAGAGTTTAATGGCAGGTCCTACTATTAATAATTTAGATGAATTATTGAAGTTTCTTCTTAGTGTCATGAAGTCTGAAGATGAATTCTATGTTGAAAGAAATAAAGTTAATTCATTAGTAAATTCAATTCAAAGGGATTTTACTAAGACACTTTTAGAGAATGTTGGAATAGAAAAATAGTTGATTAAAGATAAATTTAGTTTTGAAAGGATATAGTTTATGATTAGTGTAATTGTTCCCGTTTATAATGTGGAAAAATATTTAGAAGAATGCTTAGATAGTATCCAAAATCAAACTTATAGTGATATCGAAGTTATTCTGGTTAATGATGGATCAACAGATAAATCAAAAGAAATATGTGGAAAATATTGTAAACAAGATAATCGTTTCCAATTATTGAATCAAGAAAATCAAGGATTGAGCGCTGCACGAAATAGTGGTGTAGCAGCTTCAACAGGAGAATTTATTGCATTTGTGGATAGCGATGACATTATTTTACCGAACTATTTAGAAACGTTAATGCACTATATGAGGGAAGACGTAGATATTGTGGAAAGTCAATTTACTATTTCTAAAGAGGAATTTCTTGCTGAAAGTTATAAAGAACTAACGATTTTATTCGAAGGAAACTCTCAAGAAGCAGTAAAAATTTTCCCTAAACATGTTTTAAATGTTAATGCAGTTATAAAACTTTATAGAAGACCAATTGTTGAAGCTGTTCCTTATATAGATGGGGTAATTTTTGAAGATGTTTATAGTGGAATAGGGATGTTAAAATATATTCGAAAAATGATTAAA
>CAURKK010000011.1:0-25421 GCA_963525505.1 uncultured Gemella sp. | reverse complement strand
TCTCTACATCTGTTTTTTCACGAATTTCTTTAATTTCTTCATATCCTGTTTCACGAGCTAATACTACACGGTGTACTCCTTCACTTTCCCAATATCTAACTTCCTTATAGTTTGAGATAGATTGTTGTGTACTAATATGCACCTCTACTTTTGGAGCTACAGCTTTACATCTTTCAATGATATATGGATCCGCCACGATAATTCCTCTTACTCCTGCATCTTGAAGCCCCATTAAGAATTCATCTAATCCTTCAAAGTTCTCATCGTGCGCAATAATATTTGCTGTAACATAAATATCAGCTCCATATTTTGCTGCAAATTCACAACCTTCTTTAATCTCTTCAATTGTGAAGTTGTCTGCATTACTACGAAGCCCAAACTCCTGTCCTCCTAAGAACACAGCATCTGCTCCATAATGAATAGCTATTTTTAATTTTTCTAAATTTCCTGCTGGAAGCAGTAATTCTGGTTTTTTCGTTATTACTCTCTTACCGTCTCTAATTTCTGAAATATTTGGTATCGCCATAAGTTAAGGTCACATTCAAGTATGACCCATCCTCCTTGTCTTTTTTATTAGGTTTTATATAGGAAACCTTACCCTTTTATATAATTCAAGTATATACTAGTACATAGTTTTCTTATAGAAGAATCCTAAGTCTACTTCTCTGTATTTTGGTTTAATTCTTTCTATATCGTTATAGAAATCTTGTTTTTCATCCTCATAAGCTTCTTTGTCTTCATAATAAAGATCTATAGCATCACGATAAATCGTTACTACTTCTGTAATGTAGTCTTCATCTTTTAAAACACCCTCAATTTTGAATGCAGATACTCCCGCTTCGATTAGACGATCTAATTCTTCTATCGCACAGATATCATTTGCACTCATGATGTGTGTCCCATTTGAATCCTCAAAAATTGGATAACGTTCATTTCTATCTTGGCTGTATAGGAATAATTTTTTCGAATTACTATATTCCTCGATGTATTTTTCTTTACCACTATACATGAAGTAATTATCAACTAATTTTCTTACTGATTGGAACATGCAAAGCATCCCTTGTACTTGAACTTCAATCTCATAGTCACTTTTTCCAGTGATTTCAAGAATCTCATCAATAGTTAATTCTTTTGAAAGACATGTTCTATACGCTCCACGTTTGCCCCAATAATTACATGAGAAAGAGTTCGTAGCTAATGTATGTGGATCCCATTGAAGTTTAAAATCAAGATTTTCTTCTCTTAAGATAGTAATGATTGTTGGTTCTCCATATATTAACGCATCTACATTTAACGTTGATAGATAATGTAAATAATCAACTAGATCATCTATATGTTCATTATGGAAAATCGCATTAACACTTACATAGGCTTTTTTCCCAGCTTGGTGAATAATCTCGATAGCCTTCTTTAATTCTTCTCTTTTAAATTCACCAGCAAGGCGTAATCCATATTTTTCTTCACCAATAACAAAACTATCAGCGCCTACATTTATTAGTTCATAAATATGATCAATACTTTTTGGTGTTACAACTAACTCTAATGTCATTTTTTATCCTCTCTTAATAAAATTTACTAACTTCACAGTTTTATAATTTTATTTTCTCGTTGTTATAGTTATCCCATCTCCAAATGGCAATATTACACTCTCATAGTTTTCATGTTTTAATAACCATTCATTGTAATTATTAATTTTTCTAGAAAGTTGTTTTAAATCTCTACTATGCTTAATAATACTTGGATCTGCAACCATCCCCTTGAATAGTACATTATCCGTAATAACTACAACATCTTCAGCAAAATATGGTTCATATAATTCAAAAAACTTTCTACTTTGACTTTTAGCACCATCGATGAAAACTACATCATAAGATGCATTTGCTACAACTTCATCTTGAAGTTCTAATGCATCAGCATGAAGTAATGTTATTTTATCAGTTAGATTTCTCTTTTCAATATTGTTTTTTGCTTCAGCATACATCTTATCATCTCGCTCAATAGTAGTGACAGTACACCCTATTTTTTCTGCCAATTTGATAGAAGTATAACCGATTGCTGTTCCTATTTCCAATAAATTCTTAGCTTTCTTTACTTTCAGCATTTGAATTAAAAATCTTATCCCGATTTTATCGATAATTGGAACTCTATTCTCTTCGGCAAATTTTTCTAACTCTAAATAAAATTCATCAAAATCTTCTAGCAAATCTATAACATATAAATCATCTTTTGATTCTATCGCAACCATGTTTACCTCCATATTTATACATCATTATATAATACCATAAAAGTTGGCATTAATGCAATTATAAAGACTAAAAAAGGAAGGAACTTTATTAATCATGACTTCATAAAAATCATTTATACAAAGTTACTCCCACATAATATTTATATATTCAAAGAATGAACTAAACTCATCTAAATTTAGAAAAATCTATCTCTTATCAAATCTACTATTTTTATCATCTATTAAAATTATTTGTTCTATTTTTTAATCCTTTTCTTATAAAGTCTACAGCAATATAAACTACGTATAAAGATAGAACAAAGCCAATAACACTAACAACCGGACTTGTAATTGCCTTACTAAAAAAATCTAAAAAATTCATAATTCACATCTCCTTTTTTACTACCTTTATTATAATACTATTCACACACATTAAAAAAATAAATTACCAGTGTAATCTCTCCTTAAAATTTTAATAACCTATCTTTTATTAATTTCCCCTTTTATTTTTGTACATATGAACAGTATTCATCTTAATAAATGTAGCCTATATTCTTTACTTAATTATATCAAATGAAAAAAACAATATCAAATTATACTATAAAGAAAAAGAGGTCAACCAAGGTTAACCTCTTTATTAAAATCTTATTTTTCTAAAGCTTGAACAGCTGTAATTAATGAAAGTTTATATACATCTTCTGCATTACATCCACGAGATAGGTCATTCACAGGAGCGTTTAATCCTTGTAAGATTGGTCCTACAGCTTCAAATCCACCTAGACGTTGTGCAATTTTGTATCCAATATTTCCAGCTTCTAGGCTTGGGAACACAAATACATTAGCATCTCCTTGTACTTTTGAATTAGGAGCTTTTAATTTAGCAACTGAAGGTACAACTGCAGCATCGAATTGTAATTCACCTTCTACCGCTAATTCAGGTGCATTTTGTTTAACTAATTTAGTAGCTTCTGCCACTTTCGTAGTATCTTCAGTAACAGCTGAACCTAAAGTAGAGAAACTTAACATTGCTACTTTTGGATCAACGTTAAAGCTTTTAGCTGTTCTTGCACTTTCAATTGCGATTTCAGCTAAACCTTCTGCATCTAATGTTGGGTTAATCGCACAGTCAGCAAATACATAACGTTTGTCTTCTTTACTCATAATGAATGCACCACTTGTACGTTTTGTACCTGGTTTAGTTTTTATTATTTGTAACGCTGGACGAACAGTATCTCCAGTAGAGTGAATTGCTCCAGATACTAATCCTTCAACTTCACCTGTATATACTAACATAGTTCCGAAGTAGTTAACATCTTTTAATAATTCACGAGCTTTTTCTTCAGTTACTTTCCCTGCACGACGCTCTACAAACTTAGCAACTAATTCTTCTAATTTTTCGTAGTTTTCGTGATCAATAACTTCCAAGTTAGAAACATCTAAAGATAATCCTTTAGCAATCTCTTCTACTTTTTCTTTTTTTCCAACTAACACAGGTTGAACATAACTAGTAGCGCCTAATTTAACAGCCGCTTCTAATACGCGTTCATCATATGCTTCTGGAAGTACGATACGTACATTTCTCCCTTCTAATTTTTGTTGAAGTTCTACAAATAAATCATTTGCCATCTTCATTTCCTCCTAATTGTATATAATATCTTTAATATGTCTTATCGGCTTTAAACTTAAAGCATCGAATAAACTTCCCTTACCTAGAATCGTGTAGCCTATTAATAATCCTATATAAAATATAATAATCATCAAGGCTATATTTCGCAAATATCTTAATAATTTATCACTTGTTTTCATAATAAATTCCTACTCATCAATTCTTTGAATATCTGCACCAAGTTTTCTCATTTTTTCTTCAATGTCTACATATCCTCTATCAATATGATAAATATCAATAACCTTTGTAGTTCCTGTAGCCATTAATCCTGCGATAACTAACGCTGCTCCTGAACGTAAATCTGTAGCTCTTACAGTAGTTCCTTCTAAATGAGGTAACCCTTCTATTAGTGAACTTCTTCCTTCTATTCTGATTTTTGCATTCATTCTACGTAGTTCTTCAACATGCATAAATCTATTTTCAAAAACAGTTTCAGTAATTGTGCTTGTACCATCAGCTAATAGTGTCAATACACACATAATAGATTGCATATCCGTTAAAAATCCTGGGTGCGGTAAAGTCTTAACATCCACAGGTCTTAAACTATCTAACTTATTACTTACACGCATAGAATTTTCATCCACTATTTCTATGTTAACACCCATTTCTCGCATTTTACTCACTAATGCAACATTATCTTTATAAGGCGCTCCTTTTATAAGTACATCACCTTTAGTTGCTGCAGCTGCAATCATGTATGTAGCAGCTTCAACGCGGTCAGGCATAACAGTATATTCCGTACCAACTAATTTTTCCACACCTTCAACAACTATAACAGAAGTTCCTTTTCCTTCAATCTTAGCTCCCATCTTAATTAAGAAGTTTATCATATCTTCAATCTCAGGCTCTTGTGCTGCATTAACAATTGTAGTTTTTCCTTTTGCTAAACAACTAGCCATAATAACATTTTGGGTTCCACCTACACTTGGGAAATCAAAGAAAATTGTTGTTCCTTCTAATTCTTTTTCAGCACGTGCTTCTACAAAGCCGGCATCTTGAATAATTGTAGCTCCTAAGGCTTCAAAACCTTTTAAATGTTGGTCGATTGGTCTACTTCCAATCGAACAGCCTCCTGGCATAGCTACTTTAGCACTTCCTTCACGTGCTAACATTGGGCCTAAAACTAAAAATGATGCTCGCATTTTACTTACGAATTCAAATGAAGCTTCAGTTAACAATGGTTCTCTAGCATCCATTTCTAATGTATTTTCATCTGGTCTATAATCAATCTTTACTCCTAAACTCTCGAATAATAATCCTATTGTCTTTATATCCGATAACTTAGGAACATTATAAAATTTACTTGTACCCTCTGTAGCTAATAATCCTGCTGCTAATATCGGTAAAGCAGCATTTTTTGCTCCAGAAACTTGTACTTCTCCTATTAAAGGCGTCCCGCCCTTAACAACTATCTTTTCCAAGTTGTCTCCTCCATCTCTATATTTACATTTTATATCACATATAATACTACCACAAATTAAAAAATAAATAAAGTTCGAATAAGTTTTTTTAATATTAATTTATAAAAAAGCATGCCTAACATTTTATAATAATAAAAAACTAATTCTATCTAAATTTAATTTAATAGATATCTTATATTAAAGCTTTTACTCGTCTTTTTTTAGTATCTGTACACGTTAAAATGTTATCCTACAAAGTAAAATGGCACTGATCCAAAAGTCCTAAATTTTAACAAAGTGTATATAAGAACTCATAGACGAAGTGGTTTATTGATTTAAAAAATGACTTTATAAAAGCTTTTTTAAAATCTAATAAACTGTGCGGGGGCGACCCGACAAAATCGATTTTTTTCTACGAAATCACGATTTTTGAGTCGCTCCCTTAATTATTTTATCATTTTGTAGAATAACACTTTTTTTAAATAATTCATTACACTTTAAACGAATAATCCTATCATTTACAATTCATCAAAGAAAGATAATTGAGCTTTTTCCGGAAGTCCTTTTAATGTTCCCATCTCTCTTAAATACTCCACTACCGTAGATGAAACACTTCCTCGTTTAGAAAAATCTTCAATTGATAAAAATGGTTTTTCTTCTCTAGCTTGAACTATTTTATTCGCTACGTTATCTCCAAGACCAGGAACAATCGAAAACGGTGGAATTAAAGTATTATCCTCAATTATGTAATCATGACTGGCTGATTTTCCTAAATCAACTTTAGAGAAAGTAAATCCTCTTTCCATCATCTCATTCGCAATTTCATAACTTACAAGTGCATCTTTGTCCTTATTCGATAATTCATTTTTATCTGTAGTTTTTATTTCTTTAATTTTTGCTTTAAGTGTTTCTGCTCCCTTAACAACCGTTATAATATCAAAATCACTTGCCCTTACTGAATAATAAGCACAATAGTATGTAAGTGGCTGATGTACTTTAAACCATGCAATTCTTAAGGCCATTAGCACATACGCACAAGCATGGGCTTTAGGGAACATGTATTTAATTTTTTTACATGAATCAATATACCAAGCTGGCACATTATTATCTACCATCGCTTTTTCAAAGTCTTCTGATAATCCTTTACCCTTCCTTACACTTTCCATTATTTTGAAAGATAGCCCTTCTTCTAGTCCAGCGTGTATTAAGTATACCATAATGTCATCACGACATCCAATTACATCTTTAAGTTCACAAGTACCATTTTTTATTAGTTCTTGTGCATTACCTAACCAAACATCGGTACCATGAGATAATCCAGATATCTGAACTAACTCTGAATATGTAGTCGGCTTCGTATCATCCAACATTTGAATAACGAAGTTTGTTCCGAATTCAGGTATTCCAAAAGTTCCACTCGCTGAATCCACTTGATCTCTAGTTACACCTAGTGCCTCAACTGTCGAGAAAATCCCCATTACTTCAGGATCAGATACGTCAATTGTCTTAGGATCTATTCCTGATAAGTCTTGAAGTTTTCTTATCATAGTCGGATCATCGTGTCCAAGTATATCAAATTTCAAAATATTATCATGGATAGAATGGAAATCAAAGTGAGTAGTTCGCCATGGACTCGTTTCATCATCTGCAGGGAATTGATATGGCGTAAAATCAAAAATATCCATATCATTAGGAACTACCAGTATTCCTCCTGGGTGTTGTCCTGTCGTTCTCTTAGAACCTTCACATCCTGCTGCAATACGTTCAATATCTATACTTCTCTTCTCTATTTCATTTTTTTCATAATAATCTCTAGTGAATGAATATGCAGTCTTCTCTGCAACTGTCGAAATAGTTCCTGCACGATATACATAATCTTCTCCAAAAATCTCTTTAGTAAAATTATGAGCCGTAGCCTGATATTCACCTGAGAAGTTTAAATCTATATCAGGTACTTTATCCCCATTAAATCCTAGGAAAGTCTCAAACGGAATATCCTGACCATCTTTTGTCATTTTGATATCACAATGTGGACAATTTTTATTCGGAAGGTCAAACCCCGACGCATATTCAGCATTTAGGAAGAATTCACTATGTTTACATTTTGGACAAACATAATGTGGTGCTAACGGATTAACCTCTGTAATTTCCATCATTGTAGCTACTAGCGATGAACCTACCGATCCCCTTGAACCTACTAGATAACCATCGTCTAACGATTTTTTAACTAGTTTATGTGAAATTAAGTAAACCACACTAAATCCATTACCAATAATAGATGCAAGCTCTTTTTCTAATCTTTTCTCAACTATTTCTGGTAACTCTTCACCATAAATCTTATGAGCCATATCGTAACTTAAATTTCGTACCTCATCAGCCGCTCCTTCAATATTAGGCGTATATAGTTTATCTTTTAATGGAACAACTAATTCAATCATATCGTTGATTTTATGCGTATTATCTATAACCAATTCTTCCCTAAGTTGTTCATCAAGGTAAGAGAATTCTTTTAACATCTCTTCAGTTGTTAAGAATGTTGCCATTGGTTTTAAATCACGGGCACCAGGATTGCTTTTCACAGTCAATCTTAGTATTTGTCTGTAAACATGTTGATATTCATCTAAATAATAACAGTCTCCTGTTGCTACGACAATTTTTTCCTTTTTCTTAGCTAAGTGGATTAACTTTTTCAGAATTTCTTCTAATTCAGCATTATCTGCTATTCTCTCATTTCTTATGAAATTAGCATAATGATGTTTAGGTTGAATTTCTATATAATCGTAAAAATCAATTATATCTTTCACCTTTGCTTCTTTTGAGTTTAATAATTCTTCAAATACTTCATTATCACCATTACCACTACCGATTAATAAATCTTCACGATATTGTTCTAATAAACTGCGTGGAATTGTAGGCTTAGCTGAATTCAAGTATTTAGTACAACTATATGAAACTAATCTGAATAAATCTTTAAGTCCCTTAGCATTCTTAACTAAAATCGAACAAGGGAATGCTCTTGAACGTTTGTGCGCAAGTTCTAAATCAATTTTTTTATCAATTTCGTTATGATATTCAATACCAAGTTCATACAATTGATCTAACATTTTAACAAAAATTTCTGCTGTAGCTTTAGTATCGTAAATCGCTCTGTGGTGTTGCACTAAACGCACTTTATATAGTTTGGCTAAATTACTAAGTCCATGCCTTTTAGCTTCTTTATTTTCAGCACGAGAAACAAAAAGTGTATCTATACTAGCATTATTTTTATTCTCTAAACCTAAACGCTCAAAACATGTATCTAAGAACCCAAGGTCAAATTTAGCGTTATGTGCTACTAATATATCATCTTCATCTAACCAATTATAAAAATTAGTCATGACCTCTTTTTCTAATGGAGCATCTCTAACATCATCATTAGTAATACTAGTTAATCTCGTGATCAATTCTGAAATAGGTCTTTGTGGATTTATATAACTTTCAAAACTATCTATTTCAGCACCATTTTTTACCTTAACAGCCGCAATCTCGATTAATCTATCACGTTCGGCAGACAGACCTGTAGTCTCTACGTCAAACACAACATAAGTGGCATCTTTTAATTTAAGATTCTTTGGATTAGTTGTAGCAGTAATACTATCATCCATGATAAAGGCGTTTAATCCATAAATCGGTTTAATATCTTTACCTTTTGAACTTAAACAAATCTCAGGATATGCTTGAACACCATACGTATCTGTAAAAGCAATGGCTTCATGTCCCCAATCTATAGCTCGAGTTAAGTATTCTTTTGCTGAAGAAATCCCTTCAAGCTGACTCATCTTCGTATGAGTATTTAGCTCTATTCTTTTTCTTCCACTGTAATTATCTTTCTTCTCTTCTTTATGAGCAACCTCAATAGATTTAGGTTCTATTATTGTATCTCTTAAATATGGATCATTACTGACCGCCCCGTGAATTTTAAGCCATTGCCCCTTTTTAATTCCTTTTACTAAATCAATAAGTTCATTTCTTCTTTTATTTTGAAACTTAGAATTAGGATTATTACCAAATAATCTTAGTATTATAGAATCACTATAATCCGTAAGTTTTAAACGATACTGACTAGAACCATTTCTGTGAACAATCTCTTCAGTTCCAAAAACTTGTGCCATTATCGTCACATCGCCAGAATACCCTACAACATCTTTTATCTCAACTATGTCTTCATCACGAATTTCTTGTCCATAACGAGTTCCCCCACCTCCACTGAAGGCAGCAAATTTTTTCTCAGGTTCTTTTGGTTTTCGTTCTGCTTCTTTTTTCTCGATTTCTCCTAGTTTCACTATTTCCTGGGAAATTTTTTCTTCTTGACTCTCTAGAACCGCTTCTACATCAGTTTTAGAAAAATTAGGGATAATATCTTTAATTGTAATACCTAGATTTGCATAGCTACTAATTATTTGTCCTTTTCGCTCATTAATAAAGTTATTCCAAATAGACGGAGCCATTATTTTCATAGTTAAAATACTATTCTTAACATCTATTTCACTAAATAAGATACTTTCTAATAGTACTTGTGAAATTTCCGAAAAATTCTCTAAAATTATATATTTCCAAAATTCTTTTATTTGTTCATCCGTGGCTATATTATTTATATTCAAACGGTAATTAACCACATAATCACCCATGAAACTTTCACGTAGCTTTTGAATAAGTACTGTTAGTTCGTCTACAAAGGGTAAACTTTCTCCACTAAAATTAAATGTCCATATCTTATTTATATTATCTTTTTCTATATTGTCTAAAGAAAAATTGATTAGCTTTGATTTTGCTAACTGTTCTTCTAATTCTAATGTTTTAACTAATAAAGAAAAATGTTTATTACTCATGCTTCCTCCTATTTTGATACTTTCGTTTATCTAATTCTGATATATTAATAAATTTATAATTTATTAAAAGAAAAAAATTATATCTCAATACAAACCTATCTATTGTTTAATCTTAACTTAAAAAATCTAGGGAACTACTCTAAATCATGATTTGATAATTATCGATTTCTGATTTTCAAGTTGTTCCCGCTATTTCCCACACAGTATAATTTATACCCTCTTTAAATTATACTAAAAATACCAACTAAAAACAAATGGTTATTTTTTAACAACTATTTATTTTTAATTGGTATTTATTACTTTAACTACTTAGAATTATTTGTAAAATGCTTCTACCTTAGCTAATACATCAGCAACTTCTGTATCAACTTTTTCTAAAGTTTTTCTTTCTTTAACTTCAACGATTCCTTCTGCAGCTTTTTTACCAACAACTACTTGTAATGGAATACCGATTAAATCTGCATCGTTGAATTTAACACCTGCACGTTCTGCTCTATCGTCATAAAGTACTTCATATCCTGCTGCAGTTAACCTAGCATATAATTCTTCACTAAGTTTTACTTGCTCTTCTTTCTTAACATCTACACATACTAAATGAATTTGATATGGAGCTACTTCTTTAGGCCAAATAATACCTTTATCATCACTGTGTTGTTCAATGATTGCTGAAATAACACGAGTTACTCCAATACCATAACATCCCATATAGAAATGATTTGCACGTCCATTAGCATCTAGGTAAGTAATATCCATAGATTCTGAATACCCTTTACCAAGTTCGAATACTTGTCCTACTTCGATACCTTTAGCAAATTTAACAGGTCCTGATAAGTCCTCAGCTAAGTCTCCTTCTTCAATCATACGAAGATCGTAGTGAGCTTCTACTTCATAATCTCCTGGGTTTACGTTGATATAGTGGTATCCTTTTTTATTAGCCCCACAACTGTGGTTATACATATATTTAATAGCATTATCACCGATTACTTTACAGTTTTTAATGCCAAATGGTCCCATATAACCAACAACACTTCCCATAATTTCTTCAATTTCTTGTTCAGTTGCCATTTCTACTTCAGAAGTTCCTGTAGCTTTCATGAATTTAATATCATTAAGTTGATCGTTACCACGCATAAGAACTAGATAAAATTCTCCATCTGCTTTTAAAGCTAGAGCTTTCATCGCACGATTTACTTCAACTCCACAATATGCAGCGATATCATCGATAGATTGTTGATTTGGAGTTTCTAATAAACTACGCTCTTTTTTCTCAAATCCTGTAGGCATAGTATAGTTTTGCTCAACTACTGCTGCAGTTTCAATGTTAGCTGCGTAATCACTCTCTTCAGTATAAACAATAGTATCTTCCCCAACTTCTGCTAAAGCTTGAAACTCATGAGTATAGCTTCCCCCGATATTTCCTGAGTCAGCTTTTACCGCGCGATACTTAAGTCCAAATCTATCAAAAATATTACTATATGCTTGATAATAATCTTTGTAAGTTTCTCTTAAAGATTCTGGTGTATCATGGAATGAATAACCATCTTTCATGATGAACTCTTTACAACGTAATAAACCTAAACGTGGACGAATTTCATCACGGAATTTAGTTTGAATTTGATATAGATTCACTGGAAGTTGTTTATATGAAGTTACCATATTACTAACTGTTTGACAGATAATTTCTTCTGCAGTTGGACTTAATGCATATCCTGCATTTTTTCTGTCTGTAACACGAATAAGTTCATCTCCCATTTTGTTCCAACGTCCAGATTTTTTCCAATATTCATCTGATTGTAAAATTGGCATTAATAGTTCTACGGCACCAATTTTTTCATGTTCTTCTCTTATAACTTTTTCAATTTTTTGAATTACTTTAGTCGCTAAGGGAAGATGAGTATATACTCCTGCAGATACCTGCTTCACCATCCCCGCTTTAATAAGCAACTTATGACTAATTGCTTCTGCAGAGGATGGTACTTCTCTTGTTGTTGGAATAAACGTTCTTGATTGTCTCATAACAATACCACCTCTCATTTTTAAAATTACTTATATTATACCACAAATCTTATACTTTTTTTCAGGAAATTTTACTTTTTTATAAATATATTACTGTATTACTTCTTCATGATTTATTGTTATTATTTTTAAATTATTAAATTCCAAAACACAACTACTATTTACTCCCTCTTCCTATTTAATTTCTTATTATACACTTATTCACAAATTTTATACTGTTATATACCTTTTTTTACTATACTAATAGCGATTTTCATTATTACTAATTTTTAATAATTACCTTCTTAATGACTTTAAAATATATTTACATAATAACTTTTAAAATTTAATATACCCATGAAATTTAATAAAATTCATAAGAGTACTTCTTAATTGAATATATGTATTGTCACTTAATAATAGTAAAATAGGATTTCCCTAGTGAAAATTGATAATTGTCTTAGTCCTAAGTTTTTGTCTAAAATATATTTACTTTGAAAATTAAAATTTCTAAAATTATATCAAATTCCAACTATTTGTATTTCAAATTTTGGTCAGAATATAGTATAATAAATAGGATAATTATTTATGGAGGGATATATGTTTAATTATCCTAATAGAAAAAGTAATTTTATTCAAAAAACAAAATATTCAAATCGTGGTATGGAACTCGAAGAAGATATTAACTTTACGAATAAATATTACTTAAATAATGATATTGCAGTAATTCATAAAAAACCAATTCCAATTCAAATAGTAGAGGTTAATTATCCGAATAGGGCTAGTGCTATGATTACTAAAGCATTTTACAAAACACCGTCAACAACGGATTATAACGGTCTATGGAATGGGAAATACATTGATTTTGAGGCTAAAGAAACAAACTCAGCCACATCATTTTCACTTAATAATATTCACGATCATCAAATCGAACATATGCAACAAGTTCTAAATCATGGAGGGATAACTTTTATTATCGTCAGATTCAAAAAAATTGATAGAACTTTTGTACTACCTTTTAGAAAATTCATTATTTTTCATGAGCGTGCAAAAAATGGTGGTAGAAAATCAATAAAACTTAGTGAATTCGAAGAAACTGCATTCGAATTATCGTTCAATTACAAAATCAGACTAGATTACTTAACTATTATAAAAAATAATGAAAGTGAGTTTTAACAATAAATGAAAACTTTATTTAAATATATTAGCTCAATCTTTTTTTCAATATGCTTAGTCATATTCTTTATAGTGTTAATACTATTTGCTCGTGAATTAAAAGATGTGCCTGATATTACCCAAGCTAATTTACAAGATCCACTATCGTCGGAAATTTACGATAAAAATCTTAACTTAATAGCTACAGTTGGAGCTGAAAAAAGAGAATACGTGTCTATTAATGACATTCCAAAAAATATTACAGAAGCTGTTCTTACAACCGAAGACTCAAGATTCCAATCTCATATAGGTATCGACCCTATTCGTCTTATCAAAGCAGTACTTGTGAATATTCGTTCTAATTCTGCCCAACAAGGTGCAAGTACTATTACACAGCAAGTAGTAAAAAATTCATTACTTACATCAGATAAATCACTTCAACGTAAAATTCAAGAAGCATATCTATCTCTAAAATTAGAAAATAGATACACTAAAGACGATATAATGGAAATGTATATGAATAAAATATACTATTCAGATGGTCAATATGGTGTTAAAACAGCAGCAAAGTACTTTTATAACAAGGAATTAGATCAATTAACTCTACCTCAAGTTGCACTTTTAACTGGTATGCCACAACAACCTATCTTGTATAATCCTTATGATTATCCTGAGCAAGCAAAAGAACGTCGTGACACTGTATTATATGCACTTTTAAGTAATAATAAAATTACTGAAGATGAATACAACAACGCTGTAAATACTCCTATCACTGATGGAATCGTTGAAAAGACAAAAGAAGAGAGAGCAAATCAACACAGTTATAACCCTAAATTTGCTGCGTATATAGATCAAATAACAAAAGAATTAAAAGAAAATCAAAACTTCGAAAATATAAAAGATCCATTGTCAATGGGATTAAAAATATATACAAACTTGAATCCTGAGCTGCAAATTTATGTCCAAGATATGTTAGACAATCAATCAGCTCCAATGCGACGACACGCTTCTCAAGCAGCAGTTTCTGTTTTAGATACTAAAACAGGTCTTATTGAAGCTATCGGTGGCGGGAAAAATTATAAAGCTGGCGGTTATAACTATGCCGTTGATGCTCGTGTTCAACCAGGTTCATCTATTAAACCACTTATCGACTATGCACCGGGTATTGAATACTATGGCTGGGATTCTCAGACAACATTTTCTGATTCACCTTATCAAATTGCTGGAACCAACTTTTTCATCCAAAACTGGGATAGACTTTACCACGGAACAGTTCCTATGAGTAGAGCTTTAGCATGGTCATATAATATCCCTGCTGTTCGAGCATTTGAAACAGTTGGTTATGAAAGAGCTAAACATTTCGCTGAAAAAATCGGAATTCCTGTTTCTAAAGATGAACCTACTACAGCAATCGGTGGTAACGTCGATGGTGTTTCTACTTTACAGATGGCTGGTGCCTTTGCATCATTTGGTAATAAAGGTTATTACAATAAACCATCTACTATAGTTAAAGTCTTTAACGCTAACGGTAAAGAGTTACCTAATATGAAAGAAGAACCTGTAAAAGCAATGTCAGAAGAAACAGCTTATCTTATGACTAATGTTCTAAAAGGTGTCTTAACTAGCAATGGTACATCTCCAAATGGTAAAGTTGCAAACTTTGACATGGCAGGTAAATCTGGATCTAGTACATTCGACGATTCTGCGTTTTACAATCATGGTATAGATGTTGTAAACTCTACTAAAGATAGTTGGATGATTGGATACACAACTGATTATACAGTCTCTGTATGGCAAGGAGCTGATATGGTAGACTCTGCTGCTAAAGCACTGTCGTCTGAACAAGCACAAACTACGCAACTAATAATGGCTGATATAATGAAAAAAGTATCCGATAAAAAAATACCTGCTGCATTTGAAAAACCTGCAGGCATTGAAACAAAAAATGGTGTAGAATATTCTAAAGAAAGAAATACAGAAACTGATCATATGTATGCTGGAACTGATAGAGATGCTGTTTATCAAGCAGCAATCGCTCAAAAACAACGAGACAGTCGTTCTGCACTAACAACAGTATTTAATTCACTAACAAACTCTACACAAACAACTAGAGCACAAAACCAAGCAAACTCACGTACAGTTGCAAATAATACATCTAGAAATACACGGAGATAAAAAAAGAATCGCGAAAAACGCGATTCTTTTTTTAATTACTTTTTTAATATGTACTGTTTATACAAATTTTCGCAAATATAAAAGTCCAATTCATCATCTATATCAAAACTAAAAATCTTTTCCATTTCATAAACCTTCGTTTTTTTTGTATAAAAAGTTTTATCTCTTAAATAATTATTTTTTGTCGACATCCATATTGAACCGTTAGGATAAATATTAATTGGTTCATCTTGCCTTCTATAATCCCCACCATGACGCGAAGGTAGTAAATAACCATCATTTAAATTCATAAACAAACTCTTACTATATTTCAGTTCGCTAAAAGATACTATATGATCACAATCCTTAAATATCTTCATAACTTCTTCTATATGTTCAATCTTTCTAAGTGGTGAGGTTACTTGTAAATTCATAAATATAAAATCTTCTTTTATATTATTAAATAAACACTCCAGCGTTTCATATGTTGTTGAAGAATCTGCTGCTACTTCTTTATTTCGAATTATATATTTACATTGTTCTCCGTATTCTTCTTTACATATATCTAAATACTCTTGTGCATCTGAAGAAATCCATATTTCATCAAATAGTCCACTATTAATGGCTATGTCTATTGTATAAAAACATAAAGGTTTTCCACAAAACAACTTAATATTTTTATCTACTAATCCTTTTGAATTTTTTCTTATTAGAATTATCGCTATTTTTTTCAATTTTATACCACTTTCTTATTTCCTATTATTTCTTCTTTCACTGTCAATTATATCATCTTAATGTATTCAATACCATAGTTTCAATATTCTAAAAAAGGACGAGTTAAAAATCGCAATCTCATCTTCAATATTAACACTTGAAAACACTATATTATTAGCTTTCTGTAAATTTCAATATCAAAATTATAAATTTTTTAGTAAAAAATCTTTAGAGGTGAAATTCATCTCTAAAGATTTAAAAAATTATTTTTTAGGTCTTGTTTCAGGGAATGTAAATACAAAAATAATATACATTAGACTTCCTAACAAATAGAATATAATTGATGATGTATATCCCATATGATTCAATACTAGACTCCATGAGAAATTAAACAATGTATAAATGGCATATCCAAATGCCCAGAAAATACCAAACATTATTGTTAGCCTTTGCGAATTCATATTTGGCAACTCATAAGGTAAGTTTAAATATACTGGATATTGTGAATACATAAAGAAACCAGACAGACTAAACATAATATATGCTAAAGTAACATTAGTTGATACAAAGTTTAATCCTAGCGCCATAAAACCTATCATTAAGATACCATGAACTATTAAAAATGGTTTTCTTCTAAAGTTTAACTTCCTTGTAACCAATAAACTGAATATAGTTCCAAAAATACCACCAACAGTTACAGTTAATATCATAAATTCAGCTTTAAAACTAGCATTATGAGCATGTTCTGCAACTACTCTTGGTAATGAAACTAATGGCATTACATATAAGAATAAAAATCCTCCGAACCCTAATGAAAATACATATATGAATTTGTCTTTAAATCCATCAGCATAAGTATATTTTTTAACTTCTTCTTCATGTACTATTTCTTTTGATTCTATTAACAATTTATAAACAAAATAGTTTGGATGCTTCCATGTTATTGTAGGTTCAAAGTCATGCGAGTAAATTAACCATAATATTAATAATATTATACTAAATATACTAAATCCAATCATTGTAAAACGCCAATCATCTACAAATTGGTCTTTAAATAAAAGAAACAATATAGCTACTAGCGCTGCTCCTACATTATATGAAGCTGTTATAATCGCACTTGTCATTATCTTTTTGTCATTTGGAATAAACTTTGCTACAAATGAATTTATAAATACAATAATCATTGATCCCCCAAATGCCATTATCATTCTTGATATTGTATATAACCAGTAATTATGAGTGAAAATCGCAAAGAATGAAAAACATAGACAAAATAGTGCTAATATTGCAGCTTTTCTCGGATGTAACTTTATTAAAATAAATGCAGCTAATAAATTTGCTATAATTCTAGCAATTGTAATTGTATAGTTTACAACTTCTGAAATTATAGGGGATACTTTCTCTCCATTAAAATAGTGGTCTGTAATTTGTTTTGATAAGTTTGATCCTGCAACCCAGTTAGTAGCAAATACTACATATGCTGTGATTAAGAGAGCAAACATAAATATACCTTGCCTTCGAGTAGGCGAATTCGATGATAATTCCATTAATATACCTCTTTCTTTTTTGTAAAATATTACAACTTCTCGCTGTTATAATACTGTTTTTTTCATACAATAATAGTGTAATATAAAAACTATGAAAATGCAAGAAATAATTATCATTTTCAATACATTTTCACTAAACTTTTCTTAAAAATAAAAGAAAGACTAATATCAAAGTATTAATCTTTCTTTTTTAATAAGTTTTTTAGTGACAACACTGGTTTATTTCTTACTATTTTTTCATTTCCTAAAAACTCTCTCATCTCTTTTAAACATTTTCCAGAATTTTTGACTATAAAATTGAAACTCCCAGCTCTTTTTGTATCGATAAAAAATCCTCTGATATATTTATCTCTAAAAAACATCTGTGCTCGCACTTTTTCAATCTCAGTCCATGGTATTTGAATATAATCTTCTGGATTTCTATGATTATAAAACTCAAATGCCTTATCACCTATCATAACATCACCATGTTTATTCCCTATAGATCCAGTTAAACAATTAGCTTTAGATGTATAGACTACTTTTGAATTCATCGACATTACCATAAGCTGTTCTCCTCTTATATTTAATTATAATATTTTTGAACTATATTTGATAATTTATCTTTAAAAAAGGAAGTTGAGACATCCTGCCTCAACCTCCTAATCCTTTATTACATTACACCTATTCTGTGAGCAATTACACCTAAAGCGAATAATCCAAAGATTATTACTACTGGGCTTACTTTACGTTTTAATAACCACATACAAACGAATGTTAATAATAACGCTGCAAATCCAGGAATAAGTTGATTTAAGTTATCTTGTAATGTTGTAACTTTTTCTGGTGTTAATGAGAACTTACCACTTGTTGCTTTTGTAACAATATCTTGTAATACTTCACCAGTAATGTGTGTACCTTTTTCTGGGAAATGAATAAATGCTTTTTCATCTAATTGTACTTTAGAAACTACTAATGGGAAACTAATGTTAGTCCAACGTTGAACTAAAATCCCCATTACGAACATCCCAAGGATTGAAGCTCCTTTTGTAATAGTTTGTAAAATACCACCTGAAAGGTCACTTGTAATTTCTGAACCTTTTTTATAACCAAATTCTTGTGTATACCATAAGAATCCAATACGGATTAAGTTCCATGCGATAAAGAAGAATAATGGTGCAATAATTGAACCACCAGTTGCTAATGAGGCTGCAATAGCTCCAAGAATAGGACGAACTGTAAACCAGAATACTGGATCCCCAATACCTGCTAAAGGTCCCATCATACCAACTTTAACCCCTTGGATTGCTGCATCATCAATATCAGCTCCATTTGCTTTATCTTCTTCTAAAGCAAGTGTAACCCCTAAAATAGGTGCTGCAATATACGGGTGAGTGTTAAAGAACTCTAAGTGACGTTTTAATGCTAATGTAGCATCTTCTTTGTTTGGATATAGTTTTTTAAGCGCTGGGATTAAAGCAAATGCCCAACCACCATTTTGCATACGTTCATAGTTCCATGAACCTTGAAGGAACTGAGAACGTAACATAACGCTACGACGATCTTTTTTACTTAATGTAATTTTTTTCTCTGACATTTTGTAGTTCCTCCTTATTAATAATCATTTAAGATATCGCCTAGTGGATCTCCAGATGACGTATTTCCACTACCGCCTCCACCTTTGTTTTTAGAAAGGTTTAGGTAGATAATTGCTAAACATAATCCAATGATACCAGTTGCGATAAGTGTTAATTGGCTAATTGGTGCTAATGCAAATCCTAAGAAGAAGAATGGCCATACTTCTTTAGTTGCCATTAGGTTAATAACCATTGCGAAACCAACTGCAACTACCATTCCTCCACCGATTGCCATACCTTCAGTGAACCATTTTGGTAAAGCTTCAAGAGCTTTTTGAACTACTGATGATGGAATGAACATTAATAAACCTGCTGGAATAGCAACACGTAATCCTTGAGCCGCAAGAGCTACATAGTGCCAGAATTCAACTCCACGGAAATTTCCGTGTTCTGCTGCACGGTCAGCTTGGTGAACGATAACTACTGATAATGTACGAACTACCATAGTAAGCACAAGACCAACAGTTGCAAGTGTAACAGCTGTTGCAATCGCAATAATACGTCCTTCAGCTGAGAAATCTCCAGCTTTAATGAAAATAATAGCAGATGCTACTGATGCTAAAGCTGCATCGGGAGCAACCGCTGCTCCAATATTAGCCCATCCAAGTGCTAATAATTGAAGAGCTCCACCTAAAATAATACCTTCTGATAAATGTCCTGTTGCTAAACCGATTAATGAACAAGCAATAATTGGTTGATGGAATTGGAATTGGTCTAAAATACTTTCCATACCAGCTAATAACGCAACAATTAGGACTAATATAACTGTTAGAATACTAAATTCCATAGTGTCCTCCTAATTTCTATTAAATTATAATTTTAAACCTTCACTTGATTTAGCTTCAATAAGTTTGAATAAATCTGATGGAGAATCGTTAGATACTTTACGAACATCAAATTTCACACCTAAATCACGAAGTTTTTTGTATACTTCTACATCTTCTTGATCTAATGATAATACGTTGTTAATTTGAACTTTACCAACTGAGTGAGCCATAGATCCGATATTTAATTCTGGAATCTCTACTCCTTTTTCGATTACTGCAAGAGCATCTTGTGGTGTTTCAAATAATAATAACGCTTTTGTATCACCAAATCGTGGATCATTATAAACTTGAACAAGTTTATCCAATGGAATTACGTGTGCACGCACTCCTGGAGGAGCTGCTTGCTCAATAAGTTTTTTACGTAATTCATCTTTTGATACTGAGTCTGAAACTACAATAATTCTGTTTGGATGAGTTGCTTTTGTCCAGTTTGTAGCAACTTGTCCATGTAGTAGACGAGTATCTATACGGGCTAATACAAATTCTATTTTCCCGTTTCCTAATACTGTACCTTCAGGAATCTCTCCTTGTGGTGCAGCTGTTGTGCTTTCAGCTACTTCTGCTTTAGGTTGTAGTTCTTCAGGGCGAACTTTAACCCCATCAATAGCTGTTGGTGTGATTGCTTTTGCAATCTCGTGAGCTGTTGTCATAGTAAATCTACTAGCATATGCTTCGATAAGCATAGGTAAGTTTAATCCTGCTACGATTGCTCTCTTCTCTGGTGCTTCTTCAAATAACTTGTTAGCTTGGTTAAATGGACTTCCACCCCAAAGATCGACAAGGAAAAGAATTTCTTCAGAATCTACTTTAGCAATAGCTTCTTGAAGTTTTCTTTGCAAGTCTTCTGGTCCTTCACTAGGCATAAATACAACTGATTCTACTTTTTCCTGTTCACCAAAAATCATAGAACCTGATTGTTTAATTCCTGCAGCGAATTCACCATGACTCGCGATGATAATTCCTACCATCTTAGTACCTCCTTTTATGTAATACTTATTTTATTATGACGTGTATACCTTTGCATACAAATAGATTATATCATTTATTAAATTTTTTGTAAATGTTTTAGTTTCTTACTTTACAATCATTGCAATCGATTTTCCATATTATGAAGTCAAGTTTAAAATATATATTTTCTTATAATATAAATATAAAAACTATTATTATCACTTTTACAACTAAAATTAAACAACATTTTAGCTATTTGAGGTGTAAATATTTTTCTTAAAAATAATAATATGAAAATATTATTTTCATACTTTCATAATATTATTAATTCTTTTGTATAATATAAAAATAAGATAGTAACCAAATTGATACTATCTTATTCTTTAGTTTTTAAATAATCATTGTTATTTTACTTAATATCTCTTTCTGGGAACAACATTTTCAGTACGTTTAACGATAATCTTCTAGATTTTCCAGAATGCGGATAAATATGCATCATCATCATCGGATTGAAATTAGCCTCTATTACTCCGTAATTTTCCCCATTCATTTCTTCAATTATATCTGGAATAATCAAATCAACCCCACAAACTTTTGCCATCATAGCATCTGTAATTTCTACAGCTAACTTTTTATAGCTATCATGAACCGAGTCTGTCATATCGATTGAATCTCCTCCTGTACTTATGTTTGAATTTTCTCTAAGATATGCTACTTTATTCTCAGGTAAAATAGATTCAAAAGTTAAACCTTGTTCATTTAATTGAAGCTTTTCGATTTCTCCTAATTCTATTTTTTTGAGTGGAGTTTTTTTCGCATCTCCTCTTAAAGGATTAGCATTTTTCATATCAACTAACTGCCTAATCGTATGTTTTCCATCTCCAACTACATTAGCAGGCACTCTTAATAACACTGCTTCAGTTTTTCCTTCAATGACAAAAAATCTGTATTCTGTACCCTCTATAAATTCTTCTATTAATATATCTTTATCTTCTTTTAGAGCGAATTCAATAGCTTTTGAATAATTATCTACCGAACTTGTTCCGTTTTTAAAAATTGTTATTCCTAACCCGAAATTAGTACTTTTCGGTTTTATAACTATCGGTTTATTTTTTATGTAATTAAATTTTTGAAGTGCATCTTCTAAACTAGAAACTTCATACCCCTTAGGTACTCTAAAACCTTTTTCATCTAAAACTTTTTTAGTAACTACTTTGTTTTCCATAATCAATGGAGAAATATAGCTATCTTTACTTGTCATATTTCCATTTTTCACATATTCTACATGATCTTTATTTTCTAAACGGATAAATTGATCATTTTCATCAATTACAGTAACTTTAATTCCATTTTTTATAGCATCTTCTATTACTGCTTGTGTAGAAAGTTCCATATTATCATATGCACTTAATGAATAGTATTCTTGCAGTGCCTGTTCTTTATATTTCTTAGCTAATTCTACTCCAACTCTTGTCATATTATTATCTTTTTCGTACTCTGATAATAATTTCGCTCCAAGAGTTAGCTCAGGACGTCTAAGCTCATTAATTTTCTCATCAATTAGTTCAACATCGCTGTCAAATAATCCTAATTCCTGAACTAATTCTTTCATTTTATTAAGGAACCATACTCCCTCATCTTCATAAGGAATATTATTAAATGGGTGAGCTAACGCAACATTTTCACTATATTCATATCCTAAAGATTCTGAAGTATCTTTATCAGCCTCTTCTAGCCAAACTAATGTTTTTAAAAATAAATGAATAAATCTAATATCTTTTTCTAGTATTCCAAAAGGTGCAAATGGATTCAAGTCAAACAGACGAAATTCCATATATTTTATACCTTCTTTTGGGAATTTCACTATAGTATCAGCTCCTCTGAATCGAACACTAGAATAAAATTCTTTCTCCGCTATTAGATTTCCATTTTTTACATATCCAGTTATATCTTCAATATATTTTTCTAATGAACTGTATGAAACTTTTATATTCTCATCATTAACATATCCATAACGACTAGTACGTAAACTACGTACATAATCATTAGGTTTCAGCCTATTTGTAAAATACTTATCTTCTGCTAGTGGAGAAGCTCCATATAAATATATTAAGATCCATTGATATCTTATAAATTGTCTTGCTAATTTTAAATAAATTTCATTTTTTACATCCACTAAATCTTTTTTAGTAATCTCAGCTACCTTTTCCATAAATTTATCATCAAGTTGAAAATTGTAGTGAATACCCGAAACCATCTGTTTATATTTACCATATTTTTTTACTAGATATTCTCTATATTCCACATCAGATTTTTTTTCAAATTGAGCCACCCTAATTTCTTCTTCCTTAGGTAATATGGCAGGTATGCTAAGAGGCCATATATATTCATCTTCCGGAATATTTTTTAAAAATACTTCATGAATGGCATTTAATATTCTATATACATCTTTTTCTTCTTTTTCAGGCGTTGTTATTAATTCAACTTGAGATTCAGCAAAATCTGTTTGAATATAAGGCTGTTCATGCCTAATTCCAAATACTTTGGGATGATCACTCTTAGAAATATGGCCATTTGGTAATATTCGTTGTCCTTCTTTTTCAATTCCAATCACTACGTGAGAAAATAATTCTTCCAAGTTATTATTTTTTATTATATCTCTAATTATCATATTATATCACTTTCTATATACAATTTAGTCACTTTCTATCTTAACATAAAAAAGATTTTAATAATAGAAATTCAACTCAAATATAAAGATATATTAACAACACCTTACAATATTCCATTAGTTGTGATATAATCAAATTACACTTAAGAAAGGGGTATGAAATTCGATAATATATCGTATTTCTATTAATTACATGATAAAATTAATCGCTAGTGATATAGATGGAACATTACTAAATAGTAATCATAAAATTCCTCAAAATAATATAGAACTTATTAAATTTGCTCAAAAAAATGGAATAGAATTTGTAGTTGCTACAGGTAGAGCCTATTATGAAGCCATACCAGCATTAAAAGAAGCAAATATAAATTGCGATGTGATAAGTTTTAATGGTGGAATTATTTACGATAAAAATGGAAAAATCATTAGTATAACACCTATGCAACTAAAAGACTTATACTATACAATTGAGATTTTAAAAAGTTTAAATATAAGTTATCAACTTTATACAAAAAATACTATTTATACAAAAAGTATAGAAACTGATATAACTGCTTATATCGATCTAATACGAGCAAATGGCGAAGAACCAAATGAACAACACTTAAGACAAGAAGCTAAAAATAGACTTGCATTAGGGCATATTACAGAAGTTGATAATGTAGAGTTATACTTAAATCAAGAAGATAATCCAGCTATTAAAGTAATAGGTATATCAAATGATTTAGAAAAATTAAAACATGCAACTGAACTACTTTCAGGAAATGATAATATAAGTGTTACATCATCAGGAGCTAATAACGTTGAAATTATGGACAAAAAAGCTACAAAAGGTGAAGCATTAAAAATAGTGGCTGATATACATGATATCAACTTGAAAAATGCTATTGCTATAGGTGATAATCTTAATGATCAAGCCATGTTAGATATAGTTGAATATAGTATTGCTATGAAAAATGGAAATAAAGATCTACAGAAAACTGCTAAATTTATCACTGAAAAAACAAATTCTGAAGGTGGTGTTGCTGATTCAGTTATGAAATTATTAAAAGAAAAAAATGAATTCTATGAAGATATAAATCAGACACTAGTAGAAGCTGCTATAGAAGCAACAAAATTTGCATACGTTCCATATTCAAATTTTAAAGTTGGTGCAGCAATACTCGCAGATAATGGTAAAATATACACTGGATGTAATATTGAAAATGCAAGCTATTCTCCTACTAACTGCGCAGAAAGAACTGCTATATTTAAAGCTGTTAGTGAAGGAGTAACAAAATTTAAAAAAATAGCAGTTGTTGGGGGCCCAGGAGGTAATCTAGAAAATTATTGTCCTCCTTGTGGAGTATGTCGACAAGTTATTTCGGAATTTGCAGATGAAGAATTTGAGTTAATTCTAGGAACATCAAAAAACACATATGCAGTATACAACTTTTTTGAAGAAGTATTACCACTTAGCTTCACAGCGAAAGAATTAAAAAAATAAAATTAAAGAGCAAGTCTAGTATAAATAGACTTGCTCTTTAATTTTTATAAAACTTAATTATAAAAAAAAGTCGTAACAAAAGTTACGACTTGGTTAAGATGACCCGTACGGGATTCGAACCCGTGTTACCGCCGTGAAAGGGCGGTGTCT
>CAURKK010000010.1:0-26650 GCA_963525505.1 uncultured Gemella sp. | reverse complement strand
ACAAATTTTTAGTAGCAGCTGCAGCTGTTGCAGTATTACCATTATCAGTAGCTAACGCTGAAGAACCAACATCATCAAACGGACCTGCATTAGTTAACGAAGTACCAGAATTCAACGGTGGAGTAAACGGTCCTGTGGCAACTAATGATGTGAAACCTTATGCAGAAAAAGGAGCAGCATTAGTTAATGAAAAACCTGAGTACAAAGTACCATCAACAACTAAAAATACAGCTCCAGCTAAAACTGATAAAGTTCAAAAAGCTTTACCAAAAACTTCAGCTGTAAAATAATATTATTTAAAACTTTAACTTTTAGATAATAATTAGTGTTTATACGAACAGATAAAAGAGGACATTAGTCCTCTTTTTTTGTACCAATTTAACTTTGAGACTAATTTCTTTATATAGTTCTTAAAAATATGTTATAATCAAACAGATAATAAAGTTGTTTATAAAGTCAAAAGGAGGGATTTCATGATAGCAACATCATTAAAATTCGTTGGGAATACTCCCGTATATAAATTAGATAACACAAACATTTTTGTGAAATTAGAAAAACATAATCTAGGAGGAAGTGTTAAAGATAGAGCGGTTCTAGGTATGTTAGAAGAAGCTATGGCTCAAGGTGCTATTAATAAAGACACTATTATTGTGGAACCGACTAGTGGTAATACTGGTATAGCTGTAGCTATTTTAGCTTCTGTTTTAAACTTGAAAGCTGTAATTATTATGCCGGAGAGTATGAGTATTGAAAGACGTAATATTATTAAAGCATACGGAGCGCAATTGATTTTAACTTCGAAAGAGTTAGGTATCAAAGGTTCTATCGAAAAAGCTGCAGAAATTCGTGAAAAATATAGTAATGCAATTTCTCTAAGTCAATTTGATAATCCAGCTAACCCAGGATATCACCACAAAACTACAGGGCGTGAAATATTAGAACAAGTACCTAATATAGATGTATTTGTAGCTGGTGTTGGAACTGGAGGAACATTTACAGGAGTAGCGAAATACTTAAAAGAAAACAAACCAGAAGTATTAGCAATCGCTGTTGAACCTGCTGAATCTCCAGCTATTAGTGAAGGTCATGGTGGAGTTCATAAAATCCAAGGGATTGGAACAGGATTTATTCCAGAAAACTTCAATAAAGAATTTATGGATGAAATCTATACAGTAACGAGTGAAGAAGCAATTGAAGAAACTAAAAACTTCTTACGTACTACTGGTATTGGAATTGGTATTTCATCAGGTGCGGCAATAGTTGGAGCTAAAAAGGCTGCTGAAAAATATCCTAATAAAAATATAGTAACAATCTTACCTGATGGTGTAGATAAATATTTATCTGTACTTGATTTTGAAGAAGTTACTTATGTAGAAGTGTAATGAAATTTTTTGAAAATTTATTTTATAATATAAATAGAGTACTTAAAGATGATCCTGCGGCAGAATCAAAATTGATGATTTATTTAACATACCCCCACATAAAGGCTTTGAATTATCATTATTTTGCACATAAGCTATATAAGAGAGGTTGGCATACATTGGCGCGCTTGCTATCAAAAAGAGCGAGGAGACTCACAGGAATTGAGATACACCCTGGAGCAAAAATAGGTAAAGGCTTATTCATCGATCACGGCATGGGTGTTGTAATAGGTGAAACAGCAATAGTTGGAAATAATGTAACGATGTATCATGGGACAACGCTTGGAGGTACAACTCTAGATCCTATAAAACGCCACCCAACAATTGGTGATAATGTCGTGATAGGAGCAGGAGCGAAAGTGCTAGGGAATATAACTATCGGAAATAATTCCAAAATCGGAGCGAACGCCGTCGTAAAACATAGTGTACCAGAGGGGACTATAGTCTATGAAGCAAGACCTGTGATGAAATATTTAGAAGAAAAAAATAAAAGCTAGATTTCAAGTGATTTTACTTGGAATTTAGCTTTTTCAAATGTACAATATAAATAATATTCATCATTAAGATTGGAGGTGAAGTTGATGACTAAGATAAAAAATTTAATTTTTGATTTAGATAATACTTTGTATGACTTTAGTCATATATGGAAAAAATCTAACAGACTAGTATTTGAATATTTGGAATATGACAAGTTGATTGGCTATGATGAGTTTTTTAAATTATATAAGAGTATCAATAATAAATTAGTAGAAGAAATAGTTCAAGGGAAATTACGTTTAGTAGAACTAAGAAATAAGCGGTTAAAATTAACTTTGGAAAAATTAGGGGTAGAACTTACGGAAGAAGAGTGTAAGTTTTATTATGATAAGCAGTTTGAATTTATCTTAGCATTGATTGAACCGGATGAAGAGGTGAATTTGTGGATTGATAAAAATAGAAATAAGTACAATATGATTGTCTTGACGAATGGAAAATCAAAAGAACAAAGAATGAAACTGAAAAAATTAGGTTTAGAAAATGTTTTTAAGTTATATATATCTGGTGAAAAACATATTAGTAAGCCAAAAGAAGGAGCATTTCTAAATGTGCTAGAATCTGAGGAAATATTACCTGAGGAGACTATGATGATTGGAGATTCTTTATATCATGATATAAATCCAGCTAAAAAATTAGGGATGAAAACATGCCTAGTTGAAAAAAAATGGCACTTTGATGATGAGTTAAAAGTTTATACAGGGTATAAAGTTAAGAACATTAAACAACTTTTTACAGATTTAGACAAGTTATAAAAATATTATTATTTTTCTGAATATAACGAAAGTATAAAAAAAATAAGGTGTTAAATAAAGTTTATAAATAGTTTTATTTATAGGCTTTATTTTATTTTTATGTAAAGTTGAAACTTTAATGAAAAAGTAAAATATTTCTTTGTTTCCCTAATTTATCGTGTTGATGGAATTTATTTAATTTGTTATACTGTTAGTGAAAACTATTACAAAGGAGATAAATTTATGAAATACAATAAATTATTAGTTGTCAGCATGGCAGCAGTGTTATCATTATCATTAGCGGGGTGTTCTTCATCATCTACTAGTACTTCTAGCAGTAGCAACAATGCAACAGTTGCTGTAAAAGAGCTGAAAGGTGAAGAATTAAATAAAATTGAAAAAGATGACAAAGAAAAAGAAAAATATCTTGTTATCGATGTTCGTGAAGCAAAAGAATATAAAGAAGGGCACGTAAAACACGCTATCAATATTCCTTTAGCTGATATAGAAAAACATGCAGAGCACTTAAGTGCATGGAAAGATAAAGAAGTGGTAACAATCTGTAACACTGGTAAGAAAAGTAAAGAAGCTGCTGATAAACTTGTAAAAGCAGGATTCAAAAAAGTTTCTAACGCACAAGGTGTTAAAGACTATAAAGATTATGAAATCGTTAAGTTTACTACATTATTAGCAAATGAATTCCAAGCTGCAATCGATAAAAAAGAAGGTACATTTATCGACGTTCGTGAAGCAAAAGATTATGAAAAAGGTCATGTAGCAGGGGCTAAAAACATCGATGTTAAGAACATAGATAAAGATCTTGCAGCGCTATTACCAGCAGATAAAAATGCGCCTGTTTATACATATTGTTACAGTGGTAACCGTTCATCTAAAGCTGCCCAAAAAGCTGTTGAGTTAGGATATACAAATGTGTACAATGCTTGGGATGGAACAAAAGAACACGAATACAAATTCTAAGAAATAATGGGTAAATATAATATTATTTATTAGAAAAAAAACTATTTTTAAGTTATACTAATAAGGGACAGGGGATACAAAAATGTATTAAATATTTAAGTACCACCTTGTCTCTTATTAAATAAGGAGAGGAAGAAAATAAATGAATTTTAACAAATTTTTAGCTGTAAGTATGTCAGCTGTGTTATCATTAACTTTAGTAGGATGTTCAACTACTTCATCTGCAAAAGAATTAAAGGGTGAGGAGTTAAACAAAATTCAAAAAGATGACAAAGAAAAGGAAAATTATCTAGTTATAGATGTTAGAGAAGAGGCTGCTTATAAAGAAGGTCACCTTAAACACGCAATAAATATTCCAGCATCAAAAATAGATAAAAGTATAGAACAAATTCGTACATGGAGAGAGAAAAAAGTAGTTGTATATAGTGATAATTCAAATACAACTAAAGACGCTGTAGAAAAGCTTACAAAACAAGGATTCAAAGATGTAATAGGAGCTCAAAATTTAAAAGATTATAATTATGATCTTGTAAAATATTCATCATTAAGTAGCAGTAAATTCCAAGATGCATTATTAGACACAGCTGCAAACAATGTGTGCTTAGATGTAAGAGATAAAGCTGATTTTGAAAAAGGTCACGCAGCTGGAGCAAAAAATATCGATGTTAAAAAATTAGATGATTTAAAATCAATTTTACCGGAAAATAAAGAATTACCAATATATGTATATAGTTCTACAGGAAATAGTTCTTCAGTAGTTGCTCAAAAACTTATTGATTTAGGATACAAAAATGTATGTAATGCAATTGATGGAACTAAAGAGTTTAATTATAAATTCGAGATTTCTGATTGTTGTAAAGATCCAAGTGATGCAGTAAAAGGTTCTGAGAAGCATTAAGGTCATGAAGGACATAATCATTCTGGACACAACCATTCTTCAGAGAAAAAAGACGATCATTCTGGGCACAATCACTAGAGTATAAGTTAAAAGAGTGACTTAAAATCGTAATTTCAATAAGAAATTCAATAATTGAGTCACTCTTCTTTATATGAATACTAATTATTTACAATAATTTATAGAAAATATATTAGAGGGAATTTCATTGATGAAAAACAAAATAATATTTTTTACAAGAGTACCAAAAGAAGGTACTACAAAGACAAGATTATATGAATTTGTTTCTCCGCAAATGGCAGTAGATATTCAAAAAAAATTAGTAAAATTAAATTATAATGTTTTAAAAAACAGTGGAGAGGAAGTAGTAGTTTATCATGATGGTGAAAGTGCCGATGACTCTACAATGGCTATATTATTAGAAGACAGAGAATTTTCTTATCAAGTAGGTGAAACACTTGGTGATAAGATGTATAATGCCATTGAACAAGAATTAAAAACTAGTGACAAGGTGATTTTATTAGGTTCTGATATCTATAATCTTAAAAAAGATATGATTAATACTGCTTTTGCGAAATTAGATAATTTCGATATTGTTATAAACCCTAGTATTGACGGCGGATACTTTTTAATAGGTATGAAGAAAGCTATTAAAGAAGTATTTGATCTTCCTAGTTACGGAGATAACAGTGTTTTAGAGAATCTGCTTGCTGTTTGTAATGAACAAAAGTTAAGCTATTATTTGGGAGAAGCCGGCTTAGATATCGATACTAAAGAAGACCTTTTATTAGCAGAAACAGGCTATGAGAATATTGAGTTATTAGGTGCAGGAGAATATAATATTAACTTTGTCTTTGATGATGAGGATTTGAAAAAAGTTCTTAGAATAAATATGAAGAGCCAGATGAATCTTGAAAATCAAATAGAGTATGAATATGAGACTCTACAATTGTTGAAAGATAGTGGGGGTACACCGAAACCTTATGAACTAGTCACAGAAACAAGTTTACTGCCATATAAATATTTAACGATGGAATTCTTAAAAGGAAGACCACTTAATTACAAAACAGATATGCATATTGCAGCTTATTTATTAAGTAAGGTTCACAATACACCATATGGAGAGAATAACTTAATCAATGCAGCCAATCCATTCCAACTTATGTTTGATGAATGTAAACAAATGGCAGGTGAATATTTAGCTTGGGATAAAGCTGATGAGAAAGTTAGTTCTTATATTAATAGATTCTTAGAAAAGTGCCTGACACTCATACCTGAAAAGTATAATATAGCCAATCCATGTATTATAAATACAGAACTAAATTCAGGAAATTTCTTAATTGGAGAAGGAAAAGAAGATAGTTATGTTATTGATTGGGAGAAGGCATTAATAGGAGAGTGTGAACAAGATTTAGCTCATTTTCTAGCGCCGACTACAACATTTTGGAAGACAGATATTATTTTATCTAAAGTGGAAATTGATGAGTTTTTAAAAGAATATGGTAATTATAGAAATTTTGATAGAAAGAGATTCGAGAGGTATTTAATATTTAATTGTCTAAGAGGTGTGACATGGTGTAGTATGGCATTTAGGCAGTATAGTGAAAATGATAAAATGCTGATGGATGACACTACATTTAAAAAAATAGCGTCATATATTGAATTAGAATTTTTAGAAAAAGTATCAGTATACTTTAAATAGGAGGAGAGTAATGACTGAGTTTATTCAGAGTTTTGGTGTTTTAGCACCGATAATTTATGTATTAATGTTTATGTTCTTACCGGTATTTTTCTTTCCGGTTCCAATACTTGCTGTTGCTGGAGGAGTAGCGTTTGGTTTTGTTGAGGGAAGTTTACTAACTTTCGTTGGAGCTTCATTAAATTGTTATATTATGTTTGTAATTTCTCGTCGTTTTGGGCGTGAATGGGTAAAAAACTACCTTAAGAAAAAAATGACACCTAAGCAACACGATAGAATCTTTAATGTTAGTGATGAAAAGTTGATGATGAGTCTAGTAATTTTGAGACTTATTCCTTTAGTGCCATATAATATGATAAATTATGGATATGGTTTAACTAATATAAGTTTAACAAAATATATGATTGCGAGTGTACTTGGGATAATTCCAGGAACAGTTGTATTCTTAAACTTCGGAGCTACTAGTACAAATATCTTCAGTAAAGAATTTTTAATCGCTTCATTATTAGTAATATTATTAACAGTAGGATCTATTTACTTATCTAAATTAGTAGAGAAAAGAGAACAACAAAAGAAAACTGAAAATAACAAAGAATAAAGGGGTTGCCCCAAAATAAAAAAGTTTATATGAAAACTCATAGACGCAGTGGTTTATTGATATCTAAATTCGCTTTATGAAAGCTTTTTAGATATCTAATAAACTGTGCGGGGGTGACTCGACAAAATCTTGTTTCTTCGAAATCATGATTTTTGAGTCACTCCCTATTTTTTAAACATGAATTATTTCAACTTCTCCAAATGTTACCGAACCATTTAGGATAATTTTAACATCTTTGCCGATGCTGTGAGTATGTTTTTGAACTTTTCCAAGGAAGTTATTTGCATTATTCTCGATTGCCCATTCTTTTGGAACATACACTTTTAGATTTCCGAAAGAAATCGAAACATTAAGGTCAAAGTTTTTAATAGGATAAGTATCTAATTTTTCAAAGTAGATGGTAGTAGTTCCGAATGTTGTAGAAGCAGAGAATGAATCAGATTTAGTTATGTCTATATACTGAACATTTTCACCAAATGTTACATCAGAAAAATCATTACCATTTTTTATCTTTTGATGTTTATTTCTTTTGTAAAAACTTTTAAATTCTCTGTATTTATATTTTCTAGGAACAAACATAGAAATACCTAAGCTAAGGAAAACTGCAACAAAGAATATTTTTCCACCAGATATGTTAGCAAAGTGATAATTTTTATTGTACACATAGAATAATAATGCTAAAGGAAAGATAGTTCCAAATGAATCAAAATCCATTAAACCTCTGATTGCAAAAAAGCCAAGAACTACAGTACAAATAGCTAAGAAGATTGATCCGTTTGGGAAAATGCTAAAACCATCAAGTAAAGTAGTTACTGCAAGGATTATAAAAAATAATCCAATAAAACTTCGTCTCATTTATTTTTACCTCATTTCTTTTAATTTATCTTTTAATATTTTGTAGTAATGTCTTGAAATATGGACTTGCTTCTTTGAATTAGAGAAAGAAGCGATACTAGAGCCAGAAAAAGACTTTTCCAGCGAATAAATTGCTTTTGTATTTATTATTGAGCTTTTAGAAATTCGACAATAATAAAATGGAATCATTTTTTCTAATTCATATAGTTTAAATTTTACTTCAAAAAACTCATCAGTAGTATGAGCGTAAACTTTATTATCATCGGTTTCAAAAAATAAAATAGATTCTAAGGGGATAAAATACTCAGAATCACCCTTATAGAAAATTATCTTTTGAGAATTTAATAGAGCTTTTTCGACTAATTCCTTAATTAAGACGACATCGTTATTTAAGTCTGGTGTCTTAATAACTAGTTCAATTTCTTTAAGAGTTGAATCTAATTCTATATTAATTTTCATATTGTCTCCTTTCTAAATGTTTATAGCTATATTATATATTATTTCAATGTAAAATTTAATAGCTTTTATGTAAGTGGTAAAAAAACAGTTGTAAGTGGTAAATCTAGGATATATGAAAACAATTGAGATTTTCTGTTTAGAGTAGAGTTTCTGTATACGTTAACATATCATCTTGCATTTTTGCAGTATTTATTGTATAATATAAACATACCTGGGAGTGGATGAGTTCTGGTGTGCTCTCTAGTCTTCAAAACTAGTATGAGGGGTTAAGAGCCTCTTGGGTGGGTTCGATTCCCACACATTCCCGCCAGTTTTTTTATTTTTTAGACATATAAAAGCCATCATGAAGTATTTTTCATGATGGCTTCTTCTATTTATTTAGAATTAATAAAGAGATCAATAGTGTAGAAAATAGTAAGATAATAAGTATACTTTTGTTCTTATCGATTATATATTTATTATAGTGAGTTCGTTTTTTAAAGTCTTCGTAGGCATGTACTGTCATCGCTTCAGATATTTGAGGTTGCCAGGTTAAAGCTATAAAGATAGCTTTAGCATAGTAGTAAGGTGACCAAAAAGGTAAGAAGACACCCCTAAGCCGACTTGATTTTGTAATCATTTGTGTTTCGTATTGTATTCTTGGCAGTGCTTGAATAACTACTAGAAGACCATAGACTACATTAGATGAAAGTCCATGTTGTTCAAGATATTTTAATAGTTCTACTAGCGAGATGTATGTCGCTAAACTCAATCCTAAAGCGGCAAAACTGTATGTTCTAGAAAAAATTAATAGAGCAAATTTATAATTAGAACTATGAACAATGATAGCCCATCCAGATCCCAATGCAGGCAATAGAGGAACAAGAATAAAATATAGTAGCTTTTTCCAATGCCTTGATAGACAAAAATATAAGATAGTTGAACCGATAATAACGAAATTTAGAACCAATAATTTACTAAATGAGATCCAAATAGTTAATATTACTATTATTAAGGTCAAAATAGGACTAATTATTTTCTTTTCCATAATTATCCTCCTTCACATAATGTAGAGTATTATTTGAGATTTCAATATGGTAATCACTTCTATTGTTAAGTGGTTCTAATCTATGGCTAACAATAATAAATGACTGTCCCACAAGTCTCTTATTCTCTTCTATCCAATCCATGATGAATGAACAAGCTCTTTCATCTAGATGAGTAAAAGGTTCATCTAACATTAACAGCTCAGTTTTTTGACTTAATAAACACATAAGTTGAATAAGTTTTCTTTGTCCGCCGCTATAATAATATAAACTTTTATCGAGTTCTTTTTCTAAATCAAATTCTTCTAAAAGCTTTTTTTGCCACACGTGAGCATGTTCCCAAATATCTTTTTGCATAGATATTTCTTCTCGTGGCATTAAACTAATAAATTGCTGAAAGGCATCTTGTAAACAAGTGCTTATTTTTTTATATAATTTTCTTGATTTTTTTACTTTAGAATTTTTGAAATAAAAACTTCCCTTATATTTTTTTAATTGGGAGATAGCATGTAGTAGTGTTGTTTTTCCTGTTCCGTTATCTCCTGTTAGGGTAGTGATTCCCTTATGTATTTTAAAGTCTGTTGTGTTTAATAATTCTTTGTTATCTTGAGAAATAATGATATCTTCAAGTTTTAGTAATTCTTCTGTTTGTATGTTTTTAGCTAGATTTATAGTTGTATTTTTTATGATTGGATTTTCTATTAATTCCAAACTCCCATTAGAAAGATAATAGAAAGTATCTGCATAGTTCAAATACAGTTGATATTCGTGATCGCAAACTATTATTGTTACACCTTGATTGTTTAAGTCTTTAAGTAAGGCTAATAGAGAGCTACGCGTTTTCTTATCAACATTTGCAAAAGGTTCATCTAGTATTAGTATTTCACTCCCCATCGCTAAAGCTACAGCGAATGCAGCACGTTGACGTTCGCCTCCAGATAATGTATGGATATGTTTCTTTGCGAGTTCTTTTGTCTTAGTGATTGATAGAGCATGCGCTAGTTTTTCATTAATAACCTGTGGGTCTAGACAAAGATTTTCTAAAGCAAAGATTATCTCTTCTTCCAAAGTAGGCATAACAAATTGATTAATCGCATGTTGCATTACATATCCTATATTTTTCACATGGTCTTGCATAGGAATATCAGCTATATTTTTATCTTTATATGTAATAACTCCCTCATATTTATCTTTATATAATTTACAAATAGTACGAAGTAGGGTAGATTTACCACTACCAATATTACCAGTTAAAACTAACCAACTATGTTCTTTTATTTTTAAACTAACATTATTAAATAAGACTTTATCTTTAATTTTTAAAGAAAAATTATCGATTTCTATAATATTCATTATTTATTACCGCTGTTTTGTACTTTATTAACAATATTTAAAATTAGTTTTACACAAACAACACCAAAAAAGAATACAGAGATAAATTTCACTAAAAGAATTGCAAGAATCATTTGTACAGAGAATGCTTCGTATCCAGCTTGGAAATATTTGTAAGCGAAACTAAATAGAGTAATACCTACAGCAGAAAGAAATAAAGAAAATGTATCATAACGTTTGTATCTAGTTATGAAGAAACCAGCTTCAGAGCCTAGGCCTTGAACTAATCCTGAAATAAGAACTGCAGCTCCGAAGTATGAACCATATAACATTTCTGCTAAAGCACCTAGAACTTCCCCGAGAGTTGCACTTCCTGGTTTTTGAATAAGTGCCGCTGCTACTGGACCAGCCATTACCCATAATCCAAATAAAATTGAGTTTGCGAAAGGAGCGTACCCTATTGCTCCAAGAGTGGCTTTTAATGGAACGTAAACCAAACTTGTTGCAAGGAAAATACCTCCGAATAAGAAACCTATTAAAGCTATAATAATTATGTCTTTTGTAGACCATTTTTTCATAAGAAAAACCTCCTGTTATTTTATATTCATTAAAACAACAAGAGGTATTTTAAAAGTCAAAAATACACTAATATAGACATAGTTAAATAAACATTTCCCTACGGCTGCATTAACAGCATCAGGTTCTATGGGTATAATCTCAGCTTAAAAGCACCCCAAATGTTTTAATGATTAATTAAAATTATAGCACCGCTTGACAACGGTGTCAAAAGACTAGCTTACAAAAGTAGATTATTTTATTTTCTTGGCTAACATAGTAGCAAAACGCAATTTAAATCTATTTCCATTAGCATCTGTTTTGTGAAGTTGTCCAAAATCTTCATTATATTTTATAAATTCCCAGTCTTTGTAATATTCTTTAAGCTCATTTTCTTTAAAAGTAAATGGGAAAGGAAGAGGACAAGGAGCATCTTCTGTAGACATAGCAGCAACAATTAAATTATAGCCACCGATGTTAGTTTGTTCTTGCATATTTTTAATTACATTAGGAATAGATTGTTCTTCGATAAACATTAAAACAACAGTTGATAGTATAAAATCATAAGTATTTCTAAGAACAGCTGTATTTATATCGTAACTACCGATTTTAATATTTAGATTTTCAATTCTAGAAGTCTCCATTAAAAATTCTAAAGCAGGAATATTATTATCTACCGCAGTGACTTCGAAACCAAGTTTAGAGAGGAATAGAGAGTTGCGTCCCTGACCAGATCCAAGGTCTAAAGTTTTACAAGGCTTAATAGTTTGTATGGCTTCTACCACTTCAGAGTGGGCAGGATTAATATTGTATTTGTTAGCGAAATAATTTTTTGGTTCGCAATAAAACTCTAAGAAACATTCTAGATCATCAGATAAAGGTGCAACACGGTGCCATGCTTGTGGTTCCACGAACGGAATACTACTCTCAGGTGTAAATATATGTTCCTTCACAATTTCATTATCTTCAGTTAATTCTGTAAACTGTAGCTTTCCTTTAAGAATAGTTAATTTTGCCCAAACATCTTTTCTAGTATTGTGTTTATGTCTAAATGGTTCAGGTAGAGTTTGAGCAGTCCAATTTGGTAATCTTTTGTAGCATACTAAGTTTTCTGTCATTTTAATCTCCTTACTAATGGATAATTTTAAATTAATTATACCATGTAAAATATAAAAATAAAACAATAGTGGAGTTTAGCACTTGTGTCTTTATTATGTTGATTTTAACTCTTTATGTTATAATAAGATAGAAAATAAATATTAATGAGGTAATGAAAAAATGGTAAAAGTATTATTTGTTTGTTTAGGGAATATTTGTCGTTCACCTATGGCAGAAGCAATATTTAGAGATATGGTAGAAAAAGAAGGATTAAGCGAAAAAATTCAAATTGATTCAGCAGCAACTAGTAGTTGGGAACACGGTAATCCCGTTCACAGTGGAACTAGAAAAGAACTTGCTAAAGTTGGAATTGGAGTAGAGGGAATGTATTCTCGTATCCTTAATGATAGCGACTTAGAAGCAGACTATATCGTAGGAATGGATGACAGTAATATAGAAAATATCAATAAATTTATAGCTGGAAGAGAAACTGGGGAGGTTAAAAAATTATTAGAATACACTGGAGAAGATAGAATTATCGATGATCCATGGTATACTGGAGACTTTAAAACAACATTTAGTGATGTAACTAAAGGATGTACGGCTTTATTAGATAAAATCAAAAAAGACAATCTTTAAAAAGAAATACCAGGAGCAGTACATGGATTTAGAGGAGCTCAACAAGAAGAAGTAGCAAAAACTATTGTTGATTTTGTAAAAGGAAGTATTTAAGGAGAAATATTATGTCAATTATTAGAACGGTTGAATTAGAAGATGCCGAGAAGTTAGTAAATATTTATAGACCCTATGTAGAACATACGGCAATTACTTTTGATTACACTGTACCAAGTGTACACGAATTTGAGGAAAAAATCTCAAAAACAATCCAAAGTTATCCATTTTTAGTAGCGGAAGAAGGAGATGATTTATTAGGATACGCATATGGTAGTGAGTTTTATCCAAAAGATGCATATAAGTGGACTGCTGAAATTACGATTTATCTAGATGAAAAGGCTCGTGGAAAAGGTGTAGGAGAGAAGTTATATAATGAACTTGAAAAGCAACTTTATGATAGAGGAATATGCAGACTAACATCATGTATAGCATATCCAGATGAAGGTAGTGTATCATTCCATGAGAAGAGAGGATTTAGAAAGGTAGCTCACTTTGAAAAAGTAGGTTATAAATTTAATCGTTGGTATGATGTAGTATGGTACCAAAAAGATATAAAAGATAATATTGAGTAAAAGATCTGAACAAGAATAAAGTTAAAAGCCCCCAAAATTTGGAAAAAATTTTGGGGGCTTTTAGTTTACTTGATTTTATGGAACTACGGGAAAAATTTTGTTACTTTTTCTGTGCTAATAAGACAGTATATGGATAAGGTGAGGTTGTAATATTTTCCTCATATTTTATAATTTCCCAATCTTCGTAATATTCTCTAAGTTCCCCGTCCATAAATGTAAAAGGAAAAGGCGTAAGAGGGCAACCATATTTAGTAGCGTTTAATGCACTTACTATTAGATTGTAACCATTGTCGTTTGTTTGTTTTTTTATATTACTAATAATGCTTTGAATTCTCGTTGGATTTAAATACATAAATACATCTGTAGCAAAAATAAAATCATAAGTGTCTTTTATATTCGCTTCACCTATATCATGTTTAAAGACGTTTAGATTTAATTTTTCTTGAACAGAAATCTCAGCAAGGTCCTGTAAAAACTTTGCATTGATATCAACTGCTGTAATATTGAAGTCAAGTGTAGAAAGATATAGAGAATTTTTCCCTTGGCCAGCACCTAAATCTAAAGTTTTACACGGCTTTATGTAGTTCGTAGCATCCACAACTTCTGGATGCGCTGGGCTTAAATCGTATTTATTAAAGAAATAATCCTCTGGTGCGCAATAAAATTCTAAATGAAATTGTAAATCGGTAGAACTTGGATAAATTCTAAAGATGCTTTGTGGTTCGATAAGATTTATATCACTTTTTTTATTATATGAAAATTGTTTAATAACATCATTATCATCATCTAGAAAACTAAATTTCATTTTTCCTTTAACGATTATCAGTTTTGTCCAAACACCTTGTTTAGTGTAAAAACCTTCTCTATAAGTTTTTGGCAATGAGAGAGCAGTGAGGTTTGAAGATCGTTTAAAACAAAGTAAATTATTTTCCATATGCTGCTCCTTTCATAATAAGTTACTAATATTATATCATGTGAAAAGTTTAAATAAAAATGATAACCTAAAGTAAATGATTAGAAATTTTGATTTTTTAGATGTAAAAAAGTTTTATATATTTTCAAATATTAATTACTATTTTAAGGATGCTCGCATATGATAATTTTCTTAAAGTTAGAGTTATAATTTAACTGGTGTAAAATGAATTTGTTAGTAATGTAAAAAGTTATCTATTTACAATGTTAGTATTTTGCTTTAATATAGAAGAAAGAAAAAAGAAGGTGTAATTATGAGAATAATAGTAATATCTGATATTCATGGGTGCTACTATACAATGAAGCATCTATTAGAAGAAGTGCATTTTGATGTGTATAAGGATAAACTAATATGTTTAGGTGATATGTGTGATAGAGGGAAACATACAAATCTTGTTTGGGAGTTTTTTTATGATTTGCAAAAGAAAAATACTGGTCACGTTGTATTATTAGGTAATCATGAAGATATGTTTAATTTAGCAATAAAGGAAGCTATGTATTCTGATGAATTAAATATGCGCCAAGATCATTATTTTAGAAACAATGGATTAACTACATTGCAGTCGTTTTATCCAGAAGCAACTGTAGAAACTAGAAGAAGGTATTTCAGAAAATTTGCAAAAGAAAATAAAAGTTTGAGGAAATGGATTAAAAATCTTTCAACTAGATATGAAAGTAAGGACTATTATTTTGTTCATGCTGGTGTCGATTTTGATAAGTATTTCTGGAATCAAAATCATCGTGATATGATTTGGATAAGAGAACCATTTTTGAGTAGTGAAAAGAGCTATGATAAAAAAGTTTTTCATGGGCACAGTCCTGTAAAAGACGAACCGTATTATGAAGTAAAAGATAACAGAATAAATATTGATGGTGGATGTGTATATGGAGGAAAATTAAATATTATAGTAATAGAAGAAGGAAAAATAGATATTAAACAAAGTTCAATTTTAGAAGAAGACATTTATAATAATAACTAAGAATAGAAAATAGAAGTTGATTTTAAAAAATCAGCTTCTATTTTTAGTTTAAATAAAAAAACCGAGAACATTATTCTCGGTCTCTTATAGAAAAGGAAAGTTTATGAAGTTTATAACTATTTACTAGTTATGGTTACATTATAAAGGTTAAACCTTAAATATACTTAAAATTTAGTTTTAAATAAGTATTTTAAAAATTATATAAAACGCTTATTTCAAGATGATTATATTGATTAAAATGCTTTAAATATAAAAAGTGCATTTTAAGTGTATTTTAAGTAACTAATAGAAATAAAGTAATTAATTAATTTATAATATTTCTAAATTATTACAAAATGTATTTTGTATTACAAAATTTAAATTCTATTGATTATGGTTTATAAAATGAATTATAATAAAGGGGAAGTAATTATTAAATAAATAATAATGAGGAGAATAGGTAAAATGAAGAAACAGGGATTGAAATTAACTAGTAAAGTCTTAACAGGTATAGTATTGTTTTCTGGTATAACAGCGGTACCAACTAAGGCTATCGATGTCACACCTGCAGCAGTAGATGTAAATGTAAAAAATGTGAAAGCATCTGTTTTTGAAAAAGACGGACATTTTTATGCAAAATTAGTTACTGATAAAGAAGTGGCAAATGTTGTAGCGCGTATTACTACTGAAAACAAAGCTGAATTTTTAATTAAAAGAGATATTCTTAAAGCAGGAGAGGAAGTTGTTGTTGAATTAGATTTGACTGCACAAACTCCTACTAAGAAATTACCACATACAGGTGTTAAGAAAGAATCATTTACTACAGTAGCAGAAGTAGGTGGTCATAGCTTTAAAATTACTGTTCGTTATGAGATAGCTACAGACGAAGTTAAAGCTCAACAAAAAGCTAACACTGATCTTAAGAATAAAGTAAAAGAAGAAAAAACAGAGACGCCAACGAACGTACCAAGCATAACAGATTTGACTAAAAAACCTGCACCTACAGTAGTTGATCCAGTGCCAGTTGCAACGCCGACAGAGCTTGAAAAACCAAAAACAGCAGACAATGTAAAACCATCAGACAAACCAGGAGAATTATTAAATACACCGAGTACGACTGGGGTTTCAGAATTTAGAAGTGTGCCAAAAACAGTTATGACAAACGCTCCAAAAACAGCTGCTCAACCTGTAAAAGAACAAGCAACTGCGACAGTTAAGAAAACGACTCAAACATCAGAAGTTGCTACAACATTAGAAGAGCAAGTCAAACAATCATTTATAAGACAATTAAATCAATTACGTGGTAAAAATAAACTTGGGCCATTAGCTCAAAATGCAGCATTAAATGCAGCTACAGCAGCTCGTGCTGCTTATGTAGCAAATAATGGAGGAGTACATGCCGAAGTTCACGGTAGTGGTGGATCTTTAGAAAAAGGAGCAGCCGCTAATGCAGGTTTCCCAGGAGCTAATAGTATCCTTTATAATGTTGTTCAAGTAGGACAAAGTGGAACAGCAGATCAAATCGCTTACCGATTATTATTTGAACTGTTTTCAGAACAACATAATGTAACAGTAGCACATCCATATGGACATAGAAATACACTTCTTTCTTCTACATCGTCAGTAGTAGGTGTAGGTGTTAAGATTTCAAATGGATTAGTAACACTAGTTCAACATCAAGATAATTTTGGTGGATATAATGGATCAACTCCAACTCCAGGTGTATTCTTAGATGGTAACTCTTATATTAAAAAATAATATATAGAAAGTTTTAAAAACAGCTAATTAAGTAGTCTTAGTTAGCTGTTTTTTTGCTCTATGTCAAGTTCGGGGTATAGGGAAAAATCACTCTAGAAATCTAGGTAGCATTTTGTTGCTTGGATTTTTTATTGAAATTTTATAATATTAGTTATCTATTTTATATTAAAAAAACAAATAATACTTTTAAAATATGTTGTGAAGTAGTATAATTATAGATAAGTAATAGTATAGGAGGTAAATATGTCAGAAAAGAAAATGAATATGATAGTATGTGGAGGTTGAAACTCGAAAATAGGGCCGGGAGCCTTATCAGATATACTAAAAGACCTTCCAAAAAAAGAAGATAAAAATTTAATAGTCGGGTATGAATCTTCGGATGATGCAGCAGTTTATAAAATTTCCGAAGATAAGGCGATTATTCAAACATTAGATTTCTTTACAACAATGATAAATGACCCTTATTTATATGGACAAATTGCAGCAACTAATGCGCTTAGTGACGTCTACGCTATGGGTGGAGAGGTTATCTCAGCATTAAATATAGTTGCTTTCCCAGAGAATATGGATTTAGAAATTTTACATCAAATACTAAAAGGTGGAGCGGAAAAAGTTCACGAAGCTGGAGGGGTTCTTGCAGGAGGACACTCTATTCACGATGCAACACCAAAATATGGATTATCGGTAACAGGAATAGTTCATCCTGATAAAATATTACAAAATAACAATTGTAAAGTAGGAGATTTATTAATCGTAACAAAACCATTAGGAGTGAGTATTATTAATACAGCTCACATGGTAAAAGAATGTTCAGAAGAAGCTTTTGCTCAAAGCGTTAAGCAAATGACAACACTTAATAAATATTCTGCTCAAATGATGAAAGATTTTAATGTTAATAGTTGTACAGATATTACTGGATTCGGTTTTTTAGGACATCTTGTAGAAATGTTGGATGGTAAACATTCAGCAGAAGTATATTCGAAAGATATTCCATATATCGAAGAAGCGTATAAATGTGCAAATGAATTTGTTATTACCGCAGGTGGTCAACTTAACAGAACATTCGTTGAGCCAAATGTAGAATATCAAATTAAAGACTTTGCATTAGAAGAAATAATGTACGATCCACAAACATCTGGAGGACTTTTAATAAGTTTACCAGAAAGTGAAGCGTACGAATTATTAGAAAAACTAAACACTCTTGAAGTTAAGAGTGCTATAGTAGGTAAAGTTATAGAAAAACAAGAAAAAGCAGTTATTATAAAATAATTAAGAAGACAATAGGAGAATATAAGTATGAAAAAAGAAATTTTAGATGCACAAGGCTTAGCATGCCCAATGCCAGTTATTCAAACAAAAAAATTATTACTAGAAAATGATGTAGTAGAAACAATCGTAGACAATGTTATAGCTACTCAAAACTTAGAAAAAATGGCTACACAATTAGGCTTCAATTTCTCATTGAAAGAAGAAGCAAAAGATAAATATATCGTTACTATTTCTAAGGGAGAAGCGAGCGATGGTGTAGTTGTGGATACATTGTGTGATAAATGTGTTGTTCCTGTAACTCAAGCTACACGTGCACTAGAAGAAGATACGAAAGTAACTTTATTAGTAAAAACTGAAGATAGTGTAGAAAGTCTTAGAAAATTTGCTGATAAAAATAGTTATGAGTTTAAAGTTTCTGATATTGAAGGTGGCTTCAAAGTTGAAATTACAAGAGAAGAAGCTCCACAATTAGAAACTTTACCAGTAGTTAAAGATGACAGCTATATTGTTGTGATTAACAAAGATCAAATGGGACATGGTAGTGAAGAACTAGGTAAAAGATTAATTAAAGCATATCTTTATGCTTTAGGTGAACAAGAAGTTCTTCCTAAAAAAATTATTTTCTACAATAACGGTGGAATTTTAGTAGATAAAACTCGAAGCCACGTACTACAAGAGCTAAAAACACTAGAAGAAGGTGGAGTAGAGATAGTTTGCTGTGGAGCATGTATCGACTACCACAATATTGATTTAGCGGTTGGAAATCCAACAAACATGTACTTCATCGTAGAAGACATGAGAAAAGCTAATAAAGTAATTCAACCGTAGGAGGAAACATGGTAGAAGAAGGATTAGTAGTTTTTAATAGTACACACGATTCAATAAAGGCAGATAACATTTGTCTAGAAAGAGAAATGGGAGCATCACTTATTCCTACACATCCATCTATAGGTGTAGGTTGTGGATTTATGCTAAAAACAGCTTGGGATAATTTCGATAATGTTGTAAGAATGTTAGAGGATGAAAAAATCGAATATCGTGGTTTGTATTATTCTAGAAAAGCTGGAATCAAAAGGATGATAACAGAATTAAAAGATTATAAATTAAAATAAAATTTTGGATAGAGGTTATTATAGAGAAAGTTTAAAATCTATTTTGTAAAGTTCTCTCTCATAATCTCTATTCTTAATATAATGTGTAAAGGTGAATTGTATGAATAACAATGTAATTATTGGTACTGCAGGGCATATTGATCACGGGAAGACGACCCTGATAAAAGCTCTAAGTGGTATTGAAACAGATACTACTCAAGAAGAAAAAGATAGAGGAATGTCGATAAATCTTGGATTTGCTTATTTTGACTTGCCAAGTGGAAAAAGATGTGGTGTAGTTGATGTTCCCGGGCATGAAAAATTTATTAAAAATATGCTAGCTGGAGTTAGTGGAATAAACTTAGTATTATTACTAGTTGACTCAAGAGAAGGTATAATGCCTCAAACGAAAGAGCATATTGATATCTTAACGTTACTAGGAATTGAAAACTATATTATCGTAATGACAAAAATAGATTTAGTTGAAGAAGAATATCGAGAACTTGTTAAAGAAGATATTCGAGAATTCATCGCCGGAACAGTTCTCGAGAACTCTCCAATTATAGAAGTAGACTCAATTAGTAAAAAAGGTTTAGACAATCTGTTAGAAACAATTGATAAGAAAACAGAAGATATCGAAGCGAAAAATATAGAGAAAAATACTAGACTTAATATCGACCGTTCATTCCAGGTAAAAGGATTTGGAACAGTTATTACAGGAACTCTTACGGAAGGGGTAGTAAATGTAGGTGATGAACTTGTTATTTATCCAAAAGGAATAAAAACAAAAGTAAGAAATATACAAGTTCATGCAAAAGATGTAGAAAAAGCCTACGCAGGTCAAAGAACAGCGATAAACTTAGCGAATATCAAGTTTGATGATGTAAAACGTGGAGACACTTTAGCAACTGCAGATTCATTAACAAAGACTTATATGCTAGATAGTGAGATTAAATTAATCAATGATGAGAGAGCTAATCTTGAATTATGGGATAGAGTACGCGTATATATAGGTACCGAAGAAGTTATGGCTAGGGTAGTGCCACTTGGAACAGATTTATTAAAAGCAGGAGAGAGCAGTTTTGCTCAACTTAGACTAGAAGATGAAATAGCGGTTAAAAATTATGATAAATTCATCATTCGTACTTATTCACCAATGATTACAATAGGTGGAGGAGTAATTCTTGATGCTAGTCCAAAAAAACATAGTAGATTTAATGAAGAAATTCTTGAAAAACTCAAAGTACAGCTTGAAGGGAATATATCAGATTTAATAGCTAACTATATACTATCACATAATAACTATTTAGTTTCTAAAGATAGTATCGTAAAAGATTTACAACTTCCAGAAGAAGAGATAGTGGAATCAATAGCACAACTAATAGAAACAGCTACAGTTTATGAGACTAAGTTAGGATATATTCATAAGAAAAAATATGAAGAAGTATTAGAAAAACTGAAAAAATTATTAGTAGAATATCATAACAGATTTAAATTGAAAGTTGGTATTCCTAAAATTGAGGTACTTTCTAAGTTTAAACTTTCTCAAAAAGAAACATTAGAGCTACTTGATCTATTTATAGCGAACAACGAAATTCGACTAGAAGGTAACTTAGTAGCTGAAAAAGATTTCGTAGTTAATTATGATAAGAAACAATTGGCTGAAAAAGAAAGAATAGAGAAGGCTTTACTAGAAGGAGGGTTTACACCACCGACTATTAAAGATTTAACAAACGGAGAAAAACCGAAAGTTGAGATATTAGAATCTCTAATCGACAATACAATAGTCAGATTAGATGTTGATTTAGTATTACATGCTAATGTATTAAAAGAAGCTATTCAAAAAGTAGAAGATCACTTTAGTGCGAATGAGCAAATGGGATTAGCTGAATTTAGAGATATGACAGGTTCTAGTAGAAAATATTCGATGGCTATTTTAGAATATATCGATAAACTAGGAATTACTCGACGTGTAGAAAATTATCGAGTATTAGCGAAAAAATAAATAAAGAAGGGAGCTAAGTCATCGTACAAAATTGACTTAGATAAGGTAAGGGATATGAGTTATTATTTCGACTATGGAGCAACGTCGCTAAAAAAACCTAAAGAAGTGGCGGACAAAGTCTATGAAGTACTATCATCAGCGAAATATGCAAATGCATCAAGAGGTAGTTATTATGAAGCGAATAACGCTTTTCGTGAAGTGTTTGAAGCAAGAAATGATATTGCAAAATTCTTCGGTTTGAAAGATGAAGATAGAGTAGTATTTACGAGTAATTCTACAGAAAGTCTAAATATAGCAATATTAGGATTATTAGAAAAAGAAGATCACGTAATTACTACTTCTATGGAACATAATTCAGTATTAAGACCAGTTTATTTAGCTCATGAAACAATAGGATGTGACTATACGATTGTTAGAGCTGGAAAAACAGGATTAATCGACTATGAGGAACTAGAAAAAGCTATCAAACCTAATACAAAAATGATCGCTATCACGCATGGTTCAAATGTTACAGGAAATATAGTAGACTTGAAAAAAGTCGCTGATATCTGTAAAAAACACAATATTATTTCAGTTGTGGATGCATCGCAAACTGCTGGGGTAGTGCCTATCAATATAGATGAATTAGGTATAGATATTCTATGTTTTACTGGGCATAAAAGTCTGTACGGACCACAAGGTATTGGGGGACTATGTGTAAGACTCAAAGAACCTGAAATTAAGAGATTTAAAGTCGGTGGAAGTGGAGTTAGAACTTTTGATGAGAAACATCCAGGAGAATATCCACTTCGCTTAGAAGCGGGTACGCTCAATACTGCAGGAATCTTAGGTTTGCATGAGGGAATAAAATATATAAATAGACAGGGAATAGAAAATCTTTATAAAAAACAGATGAATTTTGCGAACAAATTCTATAACGAATTAAAAGATTTAGATTGTTTAGAGTTTTATGGAGATTTTACAAAAGAACGTACAGCAGTAGTTTCATTGAACTTCAAAGGTATTTCAGCTTCAGATGTGGCAGATGTACTTGCTGAAGAATATGACATTGCAGTTAGACCTGGAGCACACTGCGCACCTTTGATGCATGAGGTATTAGGGACAAAAGAACAAGGTATAGTAAGATTTTCTTTTTCTAGTATGAATACAGAAGAAGAAGTAGATTATGCTATTAATGCTATAAAAACATTAGCAAAAGAAATTTAGGAGAATTATTATGTCAAAACAATTGTTATCACAAATTCCCGCAATAAATAAGATTTTATTATTAGATGAAGTAAAAGCACTAATTAATGAATATACAGAAGTAGCTGTGAAATCAGCGATAAAAGAATATATTGATAGAATTAAACAAGAAATACTAAATGAAGAATTATTCGAAGTACCAAGTTTAGAGAAAATTGTAGTAGAAGTTACACAAATAGTAAAAAAAGAAGACAGAAATTCGTTACGTCGAGTTATAAATGCAACTGGGACAATATTACATACAAACTTAGGTCGTAGTTTACTAAGTCAGAAGATTAAAGAAAATATTGAGAGTGTAGCATTTAACTATTCTAACCTTGAGTTTGATATAGATAATAAAAAACGTGGAAGTCGTTATGTTCACCTTATTGATATTATCAAAAAATTAACAGATGCAGAAGATGTCCTTGTAGTTAACAACAACGCTGCAGCTGTTCTGCTAACATTAAATACGTTAGTTAAAGATAAAGAAATAGTGGTTTCTCGTGGAGAACTGGTAGAAATCGGTGGAGCATTCAGAATTCCTGAAATTATAAAACTAAGTGGTGGTACTCCTATTGAAGTAGGTACTACGAACAAAACACACTTAAAAGACTATGAGAATGCAATTAATGACAATACAGGAGCATTGTTAAAAGTTCATACTAGTAACTATAAGATTTTAGGATTTACTAAAGAAGTATCTAATGAAGAGATATCTTACCTTGCACGTGAGAACGAACTAGTGTCTATAAATGACTTAGGAAGCGGTCAGTTCGTAGACTTTTCTAAATATGGATTACCATACGAGCCAACTGTAAAAGAAGTTCTTGATAGTGGTATTGATATAGTAACTTTCAGTGGGGATAAACTTCTAGGAGGACCGCAAGCAGGTATTATCGTTGGTAAAAAAGAGTATATAGAAAAAATGAAAAAGAACCAACTTACTCGTACGTTACGTGTAGATAAGATGACTTTAGCTGCATTAGAAGCTACATTAAAACTATACTTAGATGAGAAAGAAGCGTTAGAACACATTCCTACATTACACATGATTTCATTATCGAAAGAACGTTTATTCGGTAAAGCAGATGTCTTAAAAACAAGACTTAGTGACTTAGACTTCAAGATTACAATAGCTGAAGATAAGGCAGAAGTCGGTGGAGGAAGCTACCCAGCAAGTTACTTAGATAGTGTAGTAGTTAAGTTAGAACATCCAAGACTAAGTGCAACAGAATTAGAAAGACGACTTTTAGAAGTGGAAATACCTATTATTACACGAATTAAAGACAATGAATTAATTCTTGATATGAGAACACTTCGTACTAGAGAATTTGATTTAGTAAAACAAGCTTTAATAGAAGCCGCGAAGTAAATATAGAATTTAAGTGCACATTAAATAATATTTGATAAAACTAGAAGGTGAGTATATGTTTAGGGAAATAAATATAGAAGATACACAAGAAGTAGCAGAAATCTGCAAAACTGCATTAGGTTATGATGTAGATGTTGAAAATGTGAAAAGACAAATAGAGAAACTAACTAATGACAAGAAACAACATATTATTATCGGTTATGAAGATGAAAATACAAGGAAGATTATAGGATTTGTTCATGCACAAATGTATGAAAGTTTCTATAGTGATCTAGGATTAAATATTTTAGGACTTGCTGTTAATCCTGATTTTCAAGGTAGGGGAATAGGTAGAAAACTTATGAATGAGTTAGAAAACTATGCCGTAGATAATAATATTAGCTTTATTAGATTAAATTCTGCCATGAAACGTGAAGAAGCGCATAAATTCTATGAACATATCGGGTATACCTGTGATAAAGTTCAAAAAAGATTTATAAAGGTATTTGAGTAAGGATGTTGAAACAGAAGTTTGACAGTTTAACTTACTTTTAGAGAGTTTAAAAAATAAGATTTATACAATTAAATGTAAAGTGTTTGATTGTGTAAATCTTTTTCGTTTATTTTTGGTTTTATAGAGAAAATAGGCAAATGTAAAATTCTGCACGAGGGCCACATGAATTCGCAGGAGAATTTTATTAAGTAATTAGGTAGAAAATATTGATATTAAGCTTTTTCTATAAGGATAAATAAAATGAATTTTTATAAAAAACGCATTAGAATCGCACGAGAATTTTATTAGAGATGAAGCTTTATAAAAATTATAAATGTTTTAATTATAAAATGTTCACTCTTTTGTAATATTAGGTTATAATAGTAAGGTGTTAGAATTATAAATAGATATTGATATAGGAGAAACCATGTCAGATTTAGAAAAATTATTTTTTAAGATAGATAAACAGGTAGAAGAGAACAAAGGTGAAGGGCTGTATTTTGACTCTTTAGTGAATTACTTAACTTTAGAGAATGATGAAGATTATTTTGATATTGTCGACAATTTCTCTAAAGAGGATATTAAAAAAGCTTATCAGTTTTTACTATTAAAAGCTCTTAAAGAGTTAAATAATCCTAGTTATGACATTACACCGGAAGTTATAACTATGTATGTATCTCATATTTTAGAGTGTTTATATAATAATGAAAAGATTTCTGTAGCTGATTTTGCTAGTGGAAGTGGGAACTTCTTAATTAACTTAGCTGCCTTATCAAAAGGTGACTACGAATTAACTTCTGTAGATGTTGATAATAACTATGCTAGATTACAACAAAATATTTTCAATTTATTAGAAACTAATGTTGAAATTATTAATCAAGATGCTCTTAAACCATTAAATATTAAGAAGCAAGATGTTATCATCAGTGATGTACCTTTTGGCTATTATGCAGATGAGGATAATAGCCTAAACTATAAACTTTGCAGTGCAGAAGGATACAGTTTAAATGCTTTGCTATTCATCGAGCAAGCTGCTAATTACTTAAATGATAATGGTGTAGGGGTATTAGTGGTACCTAAGAAAGTTCTTGAGCTTGAAGACAATTTCAAGAAATTTTTAGAAGAAGATATTAATCTAAATGCGGTAATTACTTTACCTGATGAGATGTTCAAAAATTCTTCTCAACAAAAAGCTATTATACTTATAACTAAAAAAGGGCAAACTAAATTGTCAAATCAAGTATTTTTAGCTCAAGTACCTAGTCATAAAAATAAAGAAGGTTATGCTAATTTTATTGAAGAATTTAAAAATTGGTTATCAGAAAAATAGTATCATTAATGTATAAATGAAAAGGTTATTTTCGTAGAAATATGTTAATAAATTGCTATTAAAGGTTGACAAGAACGTAAGAATATAATACAATATGTAAGTAGATTGCTTAAAGAGCAGTCTTATTGATTGAATGTTTGTATTTATTTTATATCTTAAACATTTAATTAAGTATTAAATTAAGATTTTGTAGTATCGGAGGGAGGGAAATCCAATGTCAAAAACTGTAGTTCGTAAAAATGAATCACTAGAAGATGCACTACGTCGTTTCAAACGTGCTGTTTCTAAAAACGGAACTATCCAAGAAGTTCGTAAACGTGAGTTTTATGAAAAACCAAGCGTTCGTCGTAAGAAAAAATCTGAAGCGGCTAGAAAACGTAAATATTAATAATTGGTAATTAACACGCAATTTATTAATAAAATCTAAAAATTTTCCCTCTTTTAGATTTATTTAGAAATAATGACCTCATCGTATGATGAGGTTTTTTTATATCTATTATTAATGAATAGAGCATCTCTTGTTAAAAAAGAGAAATTGTGTTATTCTAATTTTAATTATAAACATTAGGAGAATGGTATGTTTGCAATAATTTGTTTAAATGTTATGTTATTAATCTCATGTTGGTATTTAATTGCGGAAAATCAAAAGAATAAATCTAAAATTAATAGTTTAGAAGATGATTTAAATAAAGCAATAAAAAGACTATCAGCATTAGAAGAGGGAGTGACTCAAAAATCGTGATTTCGTAGAAATGATATGTACCC
>CAURKK010000009.1:0-31551 GCA_963525505.1 uncultured Gemella sp. | reverse complement strand
ACGGGTCTGCAAAACCTTGATCACCGGTTCAAATCCGGTAGCCGCCTCCAATTTTCATCATCTTTTTATAAGGTGTTTTTTTTATGCCTTTTTAATAGTAGAATAATAGTATTATTGGAAAGTTAATTTGTTAAATATTTAAAATAATTAATAACTAGTAGAGAAAAAGTCAATCACCTTATTGAAAATTATTATTATTTTAATTTAAAGGGTAGATATATTAAATCATTTATGATAAAATTATACAAAAATAATATTACATAAATATCGAGGAGGTAATAATATGAAAAAAATATTATTGGCGTTATTTAGTTTTCTTTTTGTCTTCTCTATAGTAGGATGTTCTGCTAAGACAGAGACTAAAAAAGAAGAGAAAGTTATTAAAATGGGATTTGTTCCTTTAAAGAATAGTGAAAAACTTGTGGAAGACCTTAAGCCAATTTCTGATTATCTTTCTGAAAGATTAGGAGTAAAAGTTGAAGCTTTTACAGCTAGTAATTATATCGGAGTAGTGGAAGGTATAGGAAGTGGAAGTGTTGATTTTGGTATCATTCCTCCTTTTTCAGCTTTACTTGCTCAAAAACAAAGTAATGCTAAACCGATATTAACATCTAAAGGTAAAACTGGTAAGCCTGGTTATACTGCTGAATTGTATGTAAGAAAAGATTCTGGTATTAAGAATCTTCAAGATGTAAAAGGTAAAAAAGTAGCATTCGTAGATCCTTCATCATCATCAGGATATATTTATCCAGGTGCGATGTTAGTTGAAGCAGGACTTAACTTAGAAAAAGACATCAGTTATCAATTTAGTGGTGGACACGATAAGAGTTTACAACTTCTTCTTAACAAAGATGTTGATGTTATTGCAACGTTTGATGGAGTAGAAGATAGATATGCGAAAGACTTTCCTCAAGCTAAAACTGATATTCAAAAATTAGCAACTAGTGATATGATTCCTGGTATCATGGTTACAGTATCTAGTAAAATGGATAAAGATTTACAAGATAAATTAGAAAAAGCTCTTCGTGATATTGAGAATGATCCAAAATTGAAAGAATTATTTACAAAAATGTTTAGTATAACTGGATTTACAGATGTGGATCAAGAAGCTTATAAGAAAGTAGAAGCTACTGCAAAAGTAATGAATGTTGATTTAGATAAAGTAAAATAAGAGTATGAACTTGACACATTTTGTGTCAAGTTTTTTCTATTTATTATATTTGTATCTACTCAGATTAGATAAAACACTTGAGATTTTTTTCGTTTAATTTTATAATTAAATAATCAATCAGGAGTGTGAATGTAATGTATGCATATATTAAAGGTAATATTTCAGAAATCAATCCGACAAATATCGTCGTTGATAATAATGGAATCGGCTACGAAGTAGTTGTTGCTAATCCATATGAATATCAGTTAAATGAAGAAAAAACTGTTTATATTAGTCAGCAGGTAAGAGAAGATTCTAATATACTGTATGGATTTTCTAATAAGGAACAGAAAAAAGTATTTTTATTATTACTAAAAGTTAAAGGTGTAGGTCCCAAAAGTGCTTTAGCTATTTTAGCTGGAGGAACTAGTGCGGAGATTATTGGAGCTATTGAAAATCAAGATGCAGTATATTTAACTAAGTTTCCAGGAATTGGAAAAAAATCTGCCCAACAAATTATCCTTGATTTACAAGGTAAGGTCGATTTTAGTATGACTAGCATTAGTAGTGCACCGTCTGCAGTAAATAATTATCTAAGTGATGCAATGCTTGCTTTAGAAGCATTAGGGTATAGTAAAAAAGAACTTGCAAAAATTGAGAAAAAATTATCAGCACATGATTTCAATGGTGTTGATGAGTATGTAAAACAAGGATTAAAATTATTGATGAATGCATAATTTTAGAAAGGAGGAAATTATGGAAGATAGAATGGTTTCTGCAAGCCAAAATTTTGGTGAAGAGCGCGAAGAACAATCTTTAAGACCGAAGTTTCTCAGTCAATACATAGGACAAGAACAGATAAAGAGCAACTTGAAAGTATTTATAGAGGCAGCGAAACTTCGTAAAGAAGTTTTAGATCATTGTTTATTATATGGACCTCCTGGATTAGGAAAGACAACACTTGCGACAATTATTGCTAATGAGATGGAAGTGGGAATTAAGTATACCTCAGGACCAGCAATTGAAAAATCAGGAGATCTAGCAGCAATATTAACAAGTCTTGAACCAGGAGATGTACTATTTATTGATGAAATTCATAGAATTAGTCGCTCTATTGAAGAGATACTATATTCTGCTATGGAGGATTTTTACCTTGATATTGTGATTGGAAAAGGTGAGGAATCACGTAGCATTCGAATAGAATTACCGCCATTTACGTTGGTAGGTGCAACTACAAGGGCAGGAGCATTAACAGCACCTCTTCGAGATAGATTTGGAGTTCATTGTCGATTGGAATTCTATACTATTAGTGAATTGCAAAATATTATCGAAAGAACTTCTGATATTTTTGAATGTGATATAGATGAACATAGTGCATATGAAATTGCTATGAGATCTCGTGGAACACCACGTATAGCCAATAGATTACTTAAGCGTGTTCGAGATTTTGCTCAGGTGAAAAACGATGGTCTAATAGTTAAGGATCTAGCTGTTGAATCATTAGATTTACTTCAAGTAGATGCAAAAGGTTTGGATAATATAGACTATAAAATTTTGGAATGTTTAATTAAGCGTTATGATGGACGTGCTGTCGGTTTAGAAACTATTGCTGTAACTATTGGTGAAGAGAGTATTACAATTGAAGATGTTTATGAACCGTATCTCGTTAAAGAAGGGTTTATTGAACGTACTCCTAGAGGACGTCGTGCAACACCTAAGGCATATCAACATTTAGGAATAGATTATAAAGTTGAATAAAATAGTAATATGAGTTTTAGAGTTTTTATCTTTTAAAAGAATATTTTAAGATACAATCTTAAAATTCATTTTTATCTAAAATAAAGTTTATTGATAATATTTTTTAATTAGTAATTATATTAATTGTAAAAAATAGAAAAGTATATTAAACTTGTTTAGTAAATTATTAGAAATATAGAAGGATTGAATTCGTATGATCGATAGTAAGCAATTTATTAATACAAGACATAAAAATCAGAAAATTAATTATGATAATGTCTTAAAGGAACTTGTAAAAGAATGGGAAAAGAATAGTTTTCGACCAAAAATTCTTATTCATTCTTGCTGTGCTCCATGTAGCACGTATGTACTTGAATATTTATCTGAAATTAGCGACATTACTATTTTCTTTTCAAATTCAAATATTCATCCAAAAGAAGAATATATAAAACGTATGTTAGTGCAAAAAGATTTCGTCGAAGAGTTTAACAAGAGAAATGATAAAAAAATAAAATTTTTAGCTGATGAGTATTCACCTAGTAAATTCATCAGTGCTGTGAAAGGTCATGAAGAAGATAGAGAAGGTGGGGATAGATGTCATATTTGTTATGAAATGCGTCTGGATTCATCTGCGCAAAAAGCTGAGGAGTTAGGTTATGATTACTTTGCTTCTGCTTTGACTCTTAGTCCTAAGAAAAATGCGACAGTTATAAATGAGGCAGGATATGTTCTTCAAGAACAAGTTTCGATATATTATCTTCCTTCGGATTTTAAGAAAAATAATGGATACAGAAGATCTATAGAAATGTGCAACGACTACAACATATATAGACAGTGCTATTGTGGTTGTGTTTTTGCTGCAAAAGATCAAGGAATTGATTTTAAAGAAGTTAATAAAAACGCTCGTGAATTTAATAGAAATCACGAGGATTATGAGAAGTTTAAGTCAATTATAAAACTAGGTGGAGAATTGGTTTAAAGAAAAATTATATATATTGGTTTACAATATAATAATAAAAATATAATAATTTTAAATTTAACTAAAGGAATATTATATAAAAAAAGTATCGTTACTAGTATTGTAATAGATGCTTTTTTCTTTAATTCTACCAAAAGTATGTTTACTATTATTGAAAATATGTTTTCATGATATTTTCAATATATTGTTTATAAGGGTATAGTATTAATTAAGAAATGGTTTTCTTTGCTATAGAATAAGCAAATTTTAAATGGTTAAATTAGGATAAAATACTTGTAAATATTGCTTTCATGTGTTATTATTTGAATGTAAATATTTTTTTAAATAAAAGGAGACATGACTATGTTACAAAAAGAATTTAAAGTTATCGACGAAACAGGAATCCACGCTAGACCAGCTACATTATTAGTACAAGCTGCATCTAAATTCCAGTCAAACATTGAATTAGAATTCAACGGACGTAAAGTAAACTTAAAATCAATCATGGGTGTAATGAGCCTTGGAGTTGGTAAAGATGCTGATATCGTAATTTATGCTGACGGAGCTGATGAAGCTGATGCATTAGCAGCTTTAGAAGAAACAATGAAGAAAGAAGGATTAGCATAAAATGTTACAACTAAAAGGTATTGCAGCCTCTCAAGGCATATCTTTTGCTAAAGCATACATTTTTGTTGAACCTAACTTAACAGTTAAAGAAGTTAAGGTTCAAGATGTTGATGCTGAGGTTAAACGTTTTGAAGATGCGATTGAAATTTCTAAAAAAGAATTAACAATCATTAAAGATAAAGCATTAGAAAACTTAGGTGCAGATAAAGCAGCTATTTTCGAAGCTCACTTATTAATTTTAGAAGACCCAGAATTTATGGGAACTGTTAAAACTGATATTCAATCTAAAGAAATTAATGCTGAATATGCATTAAAAGAAACTTCAGACATGTTCGTTTCTATGTTTGAAGCAATGGATAATGACTACATGAAAGAACGTGCTGCTGATATTCGTGACGTTTCTAAACGTATTTTAGCGCACTTATTAGGAGTAGATTTACCAAATCCAAGTTTAATCGATGAAGAAGTAATCATCATTGCTGAAGATTTAACTCCATCTGATACTGCTCAACTTAACAAACAATTTGTTAAAGGTTTTGCAACAAATATTGGTGGACGTACATCTCACTCAGCTATCATGGCAAGATCATTAGAAATTCCTGCGGTAGTAGGTACAAGTACAATTACTGAAGAAGTTAAGAATGGAGATGTTTTAATTCTTGATGGACTAGAAGGTGTTGTATATGTAAATCCTGATGAGGCTACTACAGCTAAATTAAAAGAAAAACATGCTAAATTCGAAGCTCAAAAAGCTGAATGGGCTAAATTAGTAACCGAGAAATCTGTTACTCAAGATGGTCACGAAGTTATCTTAGCAGCAAACATCGGAACGCCAGCTGACTTAGAAGGTGTTAACAATAACGGTGGAGAAGCTGTAGGATTATATCGTACAGAATTCTTATATATGGGACGTGATCAACTGCCTACTGAAGAAGAACAATTCGAAGCTTACAAAGCTGTACTTGAAGGAATGGGTGATAAACCTGTTGTAGTTCGTACTTTAGATATCGGTGGTGACAAAGAGTTACCATACTTAGATTTACCAAAAGAAATGAATCCATTCTTAGGATTTAGAGCGATTCGTCTTTGCTTAGAAGAAAAAGACTTATTTAGAACTCAACTTAGAGCATTATTACGTGCTTCAGTTTATGGTAAACTTTGTGTAATGTTCCCAATGATAGCTACAGTTCAAGAATTTAGAGCTGCAAAAGCATTATTCTTAGAAGAAAAAGAAAAATTAGTAGCTGAAGGTGTAGCTGTTAGTAACGATATCGAATTAGGTATCATGGTTGAGATTCCATCAACTGCTGTTATCGCTGATATCTTTGCTAAAGAAGTTGATTTCTTCTCAATCGGAACTAATGACTTAGTGCAATACACTATGGCGGCAGACCGTATGAGTGAAAAAGTATCATATTTATACCAACCATATAACCCTGCTATCTTACGTCTTGTGAAAAATGTTATAGAAGCATCTCACAAAGAAAGTAAATGGACTGGAATGTGTGGAGAAATGGCTGGAGATAGCTTAGCTATTCCATTACTATTAGGTATGGGATTAGATGAGTTCTCTATGTCAGCTACTTCAATTCTTCAAGCACGTAGCCAAATCAAAAACTTATCATTAGAAAAAATGAAAGAGTTGGTTGATAAAGCAGTTATGTGTTCAACAACTGAAGAAGTATTAGCATTAGTTGAAGAATATACAAATTAATAAATTAAGAGGCTTTCGGTTTGTTCCGAAAGTCTCCTTTACTCTTTATCTAGGTTGAAGGTATTAAAATTTCATGAGAAAATTTTCTAATTGCCTTTTTATAGAAGAATTTTTTTATGAAAAGTCCCTTATTGGTTGACATTAACACATATTTATATTATTATTTAAAATATAAATTTTTAAAAACGATGATTAAGACGGTATATTGGATGTTTTTAACAGGGAACAACTACTTGACTGAAATAGTTGTATTAATTGATAATATATTTTCAGCTTATGAGTAATTGTATAAGTGGATTATGAGTACAATCGGGTGGTGTCCGTTACAAACTATATTAAGGAAGCAGATTTGCTTTAAAATACGGGTGGTACCACGATATATTCGTCCCTTAAGACTATGTCTTGAGGGGCTTTTTATTTTGGATAAATAATGGTGCTTATAACAATGTATTTATATTAAATTTTTAAGGAGGAACTTATGACTTTAGAGAATATAAGAAAAGAATATTTAGAATTAGTTAAAACAATCAAAGATGAAAAAGAGCTTTATGACCTAAGAGTAAAATTTTTAGGGAAAAAAGGTGTATTAACAGAAGTTATGAAAGGTGCACGTGATTTATCACCAGAGGAAAGACCTACTTTTGGTAAATTGGTTAATGAGGTTAAGACATTTATCAATGATAGTTTAGAAGAGAAAAAAGCTGAATTAGCGAAGGTTGCTTTAGAGTTGAAATTAGCTAGTGAGGAAATTGATGTTACTCTTCCAAGTAAAAGAGTACAGTTAGGTGGTATAAATCCACTAAATAAAATTATTGAAGAAATTGAAGGAATATTTATTTCAATGGGATATTCTGTTGCAGAAGGACCAGAGGTTGAAACAGACAAGTTTAACTTTGAAATGTTAAACTTACCTAAAGATCACCCAGCACGTGATATGCAAGATTCATTCTATATTACAAATGAATTGTTAATGAGAACACAAACTTCTCCTGTTCAAGCTCGCGAAATGTTAAAAGCTAATGGAGAAGGCCCAATTAAGATAATTTGTCCTGGTAAAGTATTCCGTCGTGACAACGACGATGCTACTCACTCTCACCAATTCACTCAAATAGAAGGGCTAGTGGTAGATAAGAATATAACATTTAGTGATTTAAAAGGGACATTAGAGCACTTTATTAAAGCTGTATTCGGAGAAAACAAAAAAATCCGTCTACGTCCAAGCTTCTTCCCGTTTACTGAGCCTTCAGTAGAGGTAGATGTATCTTGGGGTAATGAAGATGATGAAGAAAACATTAAATGGCTTGAAATTTTAGGAGCTGGTATGGTTCATCCTAACGTTCTTAAAATGGCTGGTTTCGATCCAGAAGTGTATTCAGGATTTGCTTTTGGTATGGGACCAGAACGTGTCGCGATGTTAAAATATGGTATTAGCGATATTAGAAGTTTCTACACAAATGATGTAAGATTTTTACAACAATTCAATAGCGATAGAAACGATTAATAGGAGGTAGTAATGTTAGTAAGTTATAATTGGTTAAAACAATATACAAATGTTGAAGATAATGCAAGTGCATTAGCTGAAAAAATCACACGTGGTGGGATTGAAGTAGAAGGTGTTGAATATTTAGCAGAAGAAATTTCAGGAGTAGTAGTTGGATATGTTGAGTCTAAGGAAAAACATCCTGACGCAGAAAAACTTAATGTATGTCAAGTAAATGTTGGTGAAGAAGAAAACCTACAAATCGTTTGTGGTGCACCAAATGTTGATGCTGGACAATATGTAATTGTTGCTACAGTTGGAGCTAAATTGCCAGGAATTAAAATTAAAAAAGCTAAACTTCGTGGTGTTGAATCACAAGGTATGATCTGTTCATTAGCTGAATTAGGATTAAGTAAGAGTGTAGTACCTAAAAATTATCAAGAAGGTATCTATGTATTTGAGACTGAAAAAGAGTTAGGTTCTGATGTTGTTGAAGTACTTGGTTTAAATGATTATATTTTAGATCTTTCAATTACTCCAAACAGAGCAGATGCATTAAGTATGCGTGGGCTTACTTATGAATTAGGTGCTTTATACAATAACAAAGTTGATTTTAATGATGTAGAAAAAGAAGAAGATTATGAAGCAACTTCATTACAAGTTGCTATCGAAAGTGATTCTTGTAGAAACTATGTAGGTCAAGTTGTGAAAAATGTTGAAGTTACATCATCACCGTTATGGTTACAAACAAGACTTATGAATTCTGGTATTCGTCCAATTAATAATATTGTAGATATTACAAACTATGTATTATTAGAATTTGGTCAGCCAATGCATGCTTTTGATAAAGATTTAGTTGGGGATAAAATTGTTGTTCGTGATGCAAAAGAAGGAGAAGTTCTAGAAACTCTTGATGGAGAAGAGAGAAAATTACAAACAACTGATTTAGTAATTACTGATGGAACGCGCGCTATTGCTCTTGGAGGAGTAATGGGTGGTAAAAACACAGAGGTAAGTGAAGAAACTAAGAATATTATTTTAGAATCTGCTTACTTCAATCCAACATCAGTACGACGTACTTCAGCTGCACACGGATTGAGAAGTGATTCTTCTGCTCGTTTTGAAAAAGGAATTGATCCTAATATGCAAAAAGCAGCTCTTGCACGTGCTGTAGAATTAATTTTAGAATTATGTCCTAATGCAGTAGTTGAAAGTTCTGTTGGAGTAGTTAATAAAGTAGACGACAAGGTTGTTGAAATCACAACTTCTTATATCAACAATTATCTTGGAATTATACTATCTACAGAAGAAATCGTAGCTATTTTAGAAGGATTAAGTTTCAAAGTTGAAGCATCAGGAGAAGATTTAGTCGTTAAAGTTCCTACAAGAAGACCTGATATCTCAATTAAACAAGATTTAGTAGAAGAAGTTATTAGAATTTATGGATATGATAATTTAGCGTCAACTTTACCAAAATTCTCTAAAACTATTAAGGGTGGTTTAACTTATTCACAAAGAATGGTGCGTGACTTACGTGCTGTATATGCTAGCTTAGGATTCAACGATACTATTAACTATTCATTAGTATCGGAAGAAGAAGCTACGCAGTATACTTTAGAAGATCATCACAAAGTAAGATTACTTATGCCTATGACTGAAACTCACTCAACTTTACGTCAAAGCTTAATACCAGGTCTATTAAATACAGTTCAATACAATGTTGCTAGAAAACAAAAAGACCTTAAATTATTAGAAATTGGTCGCGTATTCTTCGGAAGCGGAGATGATAATATTCAACCAAAAGAAACAGTGTATCTAAGTGCAGCTTTAACAGGAGAAGAAAGATCAACTAAATGGCTTAAAGAAAGTAGCACTTTAGATTTCTTCGCTGCAAAAGGATACTTAGAAGTAGTATTTGAACGTTTAGGATTAGAAGAAAAAGTTACTTATAAAAAATCTACACTTGAAGGTATGCATCCAGGACGTTTTGCTGAGGTTTACTTAGGTGAAAAACGTATTGGGTTTATCGGAGAAGTTCATCCACAGGTTGCTGATAAATTAGGATTAAATACTACATATGTATTTGAAATTAATTTAGATGAAGTTATTTCTGAAGGTAAGGTAAAACCTAAATATGAAGAAGTTACAAAATATCCTGAAATCACACGTGATATAGCTATGTTAGTAGATGTTAAAGATGAGTATCAAAATATTTATAATGTAGTAGAGTCAGTTAATAGTAAACTAATTACTAAAGTGGAATTATTTGACTTATATGTTGGTGCTGAGTTATTGGTTGGTAAGAAATCTCTTGCTTTAACAATTACATATAGTGATAAACAAAAAACTTTAACAGATGAAGAAGTAACTGCAGTACATGATAAAGTACTAGCTGCACTTACAGCGTACGGAGCTATTATTAGGTAGGTAGTCTATGATTACACAAATTATATTATTTTGCATTTTAGCATATGTGATTGGATCTATTCCATTTGCATTAATTGTCGGAAAAGTATTTTATAATACTGATATTAGAACATTAGGAAGCGGAAATTTAGGAACGACGAATACTTTTAGATGCCTTGGCAAAAAAGCCGGTATAACAGTGTTTGTTTGTGATGTATCAAAAGGGATAGTAGCTACATTTCTTCCAACTTTAATGTTGGGAAGAGTAGACTTTTTATCAGTATTTGGAGCTTTTGCAATGATAGGGCATGTTTTCCCTATCTTTGCAAACTTCAAAGGTGGAAAAGCTGTGGCAACTGGATCGGGAGTTTTTATTTTCTTATATCCTATGTTAAGTTTATTATTATTGGCAATATTCTTTTCAACGTTATTTTTAACAGGGTATGTTTCTTTAGGAAGTATCTTGATGAGTTTAACTGCTATCGGTTATTTAAGTATTTTTGAATCAGGAATTGATAAGTGGGTAATGACAATTATGTGTGTATTTGTTATATATGTGCATAAAAAGAATATCTCTAGATTAATAAATGGGACAGAAAACCAATCAAAATTGAAATTAAAATTTAAGAGGGGAACAAAGAATGACAAAAATCATTAGTGGAACAGAGCTTGCAAAAAAGTTGCGAGGAGAAATTAAAAACGAAGCGAGTGTACTTAGAGAAAAAGGTGTTGAACCGACACTTGCAGTCGTATTAGTTGGTGATAACAAAGCATCAAGAAGCTATGTAAATTCAAAGCATAAAGCTTGTTTAGAAAATGATATAAATTCTATAAAAATAGAATTACCTGAAGAGATTTCTACTGATGATTTATTAAATGAAATTGAGAAATTAAATACAGACGATAAGATTCATGGAATTTTAGTTCAATTACCTTTACCAAAACATATTGATGAAGAAAAAGTACTAAATGCTGTAAGCATCTTAAAAGATGTTGATGGATTTCATCCTGTGAACGTTGGTAAACTAGTAATTGGTGAAGCAAAACTTATACCATGTACACCATTAGGAATATTAGAGATGATCAAGTCAACTGGCGAAGAAATTTCTGGTAAGCTTGCACTAGTAATAGGAAGAAGTAATATAGTAGGTAAACCAATATCAACGTTATTACTACAAAGTAATGCAACAGTAATTACTGCACATTCAAGAACAAAAAATTTAGAGTCTTTAATAGAACAAGCAGATATTATTGTAAGTTGTGTTGGTAGTGCACATTTCTTAAGTGGAAAAGAAAAAGTAAAATCGACATGTACTATTATCGATGTAGGTAATAACTACAAAGATGGTAAATTAGTAGGGGATGTAAATCTAGATGAGTTTATGGGTAAAGTGGCGTATATTTCACCAGTTCCTGGAGGGGTAGGACCTTTAACTATAACAATGTTGATGAGAAATACATTAACTGCTACATATGATTTACTAAATAAAAAATTTAATTAATGAGAGAATTCTTTTGAAGCTTCATTTAATTGAAATGTTTATGATTTAATGATACAATATTATATTGTACAAGAATGCATTATATTTAAAGATATGGACTTATAAATTATACTATGTTATAATTTATAAAATGTAGAGAGTAAAGAAATTTAAGCGGGAGGTTTGTCGATTAATGATTAGATTCTTGAAAAAAGTTGCTTCTGAAATGAGAAAAGTAAGTTGGCCAACTTTTAGTGAACTTGTTAGAAAAACATTGATTGTTATTGTTGTAGTTGGAATATTAATGTTATTTAGCTACGTAGTTGATTTAGGAATAACTGCTGGAATTAGACATTTCAGTAGATAAGAGAGGTTATTATGAGCGATACAGTAAGTAAAGAGTGGTATGTAATTCATACATATTCTGGATATGAAAACAAAGTAAAAGATAATATTGAAAAAAGAGTTGAGTCTCTTGGAATGGAAGATAAGATATTTAGAATCGTTGTTCCAGAAGAAAAAGAAACTATTTTAACTCCAACAGGAAAGAAAAAAGAAGTTAACAGAAAAACTTTCCCAGGATACGTACTTGTTGAATTAGTAATGACAGATGATTCTTGGTTTGTTGTTAGAAATACACCAGGTGTAACAGGATTTGTTGGTTCTCATGGTGGTGGATCAAAACCAAGTCCATTATTACCAGAGGAAATTAACTTTATTTTACAACAAATGGGATTATCAAGCGTTGTAGATATTGATATAGAAGTTGGAGATTATGTACGTGTTATTTCTGGTCCATTCATTGATATGGAAGGAAAAGTTGTAAACTTAGACTTACATAACTATAAAGCTGATGTTATGTTAGAGCTTATGGGTAGAGAAACTAAAGTGGAGCTTGAACTTTATAATATCGAAAAATTCTAAGAAAGGAAAAGCTATCTTTTTAAGATAGTCGGATAGAATGTGGAAAAGATTGCAATAATTATGGATTCTACAGCATATTTATCAGAAGAATTAAAAAAAGAATTAGATATCAGAACAGTGTATTTAAATCTTGTTATTGAAAATAATTCATATAAAGAAGTTATAGATATGCCACTTGATAAATATCATGAATATTTAAAAAATCCAAACAATGCCTTCCCTACAACTTCACAACCAGCTATTGGAGAAGTTGTCGCTTGCTTAGAAAAATTAAAAGAAGATGGGTATACTGATGTTATTGCTATTGCACTTTCAAGTGGAATAAGTGGTACATATTCATCATATTCTGTTGCAGGTCTTATGGTTGATGGTTTAAATGTTCATCCATTTGACTCAGAAGTATCTTGTCGTCCAGAGGGGTACTATGCTATTAAAGCGGCTAAGTTGATTAAAGAGGGTAAAACTTCTAGTGAAATAATCACAGCTTTAAACGAAATGAAAAAAGTAACAAATGCATATTTTATGGCAGATGATTTATCTCACCTTCAACGTAGTGGACGTTTAAGTGGAGCTCAAGCAGTAGTAGGAAGTTTACTTCAAGTAAAACCGCTACTACATTTTGATGATAAGGTAATTGTACCGTTTCAAAAAATTCGTACTTATAAAAAAGTTGTATCAAGAATGTACGAATTGTTTGATGAGTACTATAAACAACATGAAGGAGAACAGATTACAGTTTGTGTTTTACATGTTGATGCATTAAATAAAGCAGAAGAGATTAAAAAATATATTGAAGAAAATTATTCAAATGTAACTGTCGATATAGATGGAATAAGTCCAGTTATTTCTACACACCTTGGAATAGGTGCAGTTGCGATTGGATGGACAATATTATAATAAAAATTATAAGAGGTGGAAATAATGGTACAAACTATGGCACATACTTGCTATCGTGTAGCAAATTTAAAAGAATCAGTTAAATTTTATACTGAAGCATTCGACTTTGTTGTGAGTCGTGAAAGAGATTTTCCTGAATATAAGTTTACGTTAGTGTATTTAACTTTACCAGGATCTAATTATGAATTAGAATTAACTTATAACTATGATCACGGTGCTTATGAATTAGGAGATGGATATGGTCACATTGCTATTTCTGTAGAAGATTTAGAAGGATTACATGAAAAACACAAAGCGGCAGGATATGATGTAACAGACCTTAAAGGTTTACCAGGATTCCCGCCAGGTTACTACTTCATTAAAGATCCAGACGGATACAAAATTGAAGTAATTCGTACAAACATGTAGTTATCATTTGATTTATTTATAATCTTATGATATAATGTACATACATTGAAATAAATTACCGAAAGGGTGGTGAATTTTGAAAGGTTCTCCGCTCTTTTATATTGCAATAAAAACTTAAGAAAGAGGTGTACTGTATGAGTATTGTAGAAAAAGTTAAAGCAATAGCAACAAAACAATCAGAAAATACGGAATTTTCTCTTTATGATGTTGAATATGTAAAAGAAGGTACTGAGTACTTTTTACGTATTTACTTCGATAAAGATGGTGGACTAACACTTGATGACTGTGTGTTATTAAGTGAAAAGCTTGCTGAAGAATTAGATAAAGAAGATTTTATCAATGATAAATATTATCTAGAAGTATCTTCTCCGGGTATCGAAAGAGAGTTAAGAAACCTAGAAGAAGTAACGAATTCTGTAGATAAACATGTTTATATTAAAACATATGAAAAAATTGATGGTCAAAAAGAATTTTATGGTGATATACTAGCTGTTAATGGTGAAGAAATCACAGTTGAATACAAAGATAAAGCGAGAGTAAAGAAATCAACTATAAATTATTCTAAAATCGCTAAGATAAGATTAGCTGTTAAATTTTAATTATTAAAGGAGAAAGAAAAATGAGCAAGGATTTGCTTAAAGCTATTAAATTAATTGAACAAGAAAAAGGTATTGCTGAAGATATTCTAGTAGAAGCTATTGAATTAGCTTTACTATCAGCCTATAAAAAGAACTTCAATGCTGCTAAAAATGTAAGAGTAGACTTCAACAGAACTACAGGTGATTATAAATTCATTATTAGAAAAGATGTCGTTGAAGAAGTTTATGATGACAGAATTGAATTCGCACTTGAAGACGCATTAAAAATTAATCCTGCATACGAAGTTGGAGATATTTATGAAGAAGTTGATTTACCAAGTGATTTCGGTCGCGTGGGAGCACAAGCTGCAAAACAAGCTTTGTTACAGAGACTACGTGAAGCTGAAAAAGAAATTCTATACAAAGAATATATCGAACATGAAGGGGAAATTCTTTCAGGAACAATAGATAGAATTGATACAAGATATGTTTATGTTAAACTAGGAAAAATCGAAGCTATTCTAGGAGAAAATGAAAGAGTAAAAGGAGAAACTTACGTTCCACAAACACCGATTAAAGTGTATATTGCTAAAGTTGATAATCCAACTCGCGGAAGCAAACCACATGTGCTTGCTTCTAGATCTCATCCTGAATTTATTAGAAGATTATTCGAAATTGAAGTACCTGAAATTTACAGTGGAACTGTTGAAATTAAGAGTGTATCGCGTGAGGCAGGAGAAAGAACCAAGTTAGCAGTATATGCAGAAGACAAAAACATCGATCCTGTAGGTGCATGTGTAGGTAACAAAGGTGAACGTGTTAACCGTATTGTTGAAGAACTAAACGGTGAAAAAATCGATATTATTACATGGGATGCTGATCCGGTTAAATTTATTACTAATTCATTAGCACCTGCTAAAGTTGAAGAAATCAATATTGATGAAGAAGAGAAAATTGCTAATGTAAAAGTTAAAGAAGACCAACTTTCACTAGCAATTGGTAAAAAAGGTCAAAACGTACGTCTAGCTGCTAAATTAACAGGTTGGAAAATTGACATAAAAGCTGCTGAATAGTGAGGTGTTGATTGTGAAAAAAAGAAAAATACCAACAAGAAAATGCATTTTAACAAATGAAATGTTCGCTAAAAAAGATTTATTAAGAATCGTTAAGAACAAAGAAGGAGAAATTTCTGTAGATTCTACTGGTAAAAAAGCAGGACGTGGAGCTTATGTAGTTGCTGATTTAGAAGTTATTAAAGCTGCACAGGAAAAGAAACAATTAGAAAAATTTTTCTCTGCAACACCAGAAGTTATGGAGCCTATCTATAACGAAGTAATTAGATTAATTTATAGAAAGTCAATTCCACAAAAATAATGATAAAAGCATATAATTTATTAGGTTTAATGCAAAGGGCAGGTAAACTTATTACAGGTGAAGATTTAATCACAAAAAATTTAAAAAATAATAAAATCAAATTGTTAGTTATTGCTGAGGACTGTGGTGCAAATACAAAAAAGAAATTAACAGACAAGGCTAATTTCTATAATGTCAAATGCATCGAGTTTTCAACAATAGAGAATATTAGCATAGCGATTGGAAGAGATAATCGTGTTGCTGTAGGTATAACTGACGATGGATTTATAAAGAAATTTAAACAATTATTAGAAGAAGGAGGAAGACAGTAATGAAAAAAGTCAGAATTTATGAGTACGCAAAAGAAATCGGAAAACAATCAAAAGACCTTATTACAGTTTTAAAAGATGCGAATATTGAAGTATCTAATCACATGTCAATGCTAACAGAAGAGGGGTTAGCTAAGCTGGATAGTGTATTCAAAAAAGAAGAAATCCAAGAAGAGCAAGCTTCAAATAACGAAGGTAAGAAAAATAAAAAGAAAAAAAATAAAAAAGAGAAAGTTAAAAAAGCTCAAAAACAACAACCAGCTATTATTGAAGCACCAACAGAAGAATCAATTTCAGAAGATACAATTTTAGTTAAAGACGGAATGACAGTTGGTGAACTTTCAGAAGCTCTAAGTGTAAGTTCGACTGAACTTATTAAAAAATTATTCATGGAACTAAAAATTATGGCGAATATTAACCAGTCTCTTACTTTAGAGCAAATTGAGTTAATCGCAATGGATTATGGCAAAGAAATCCAAGAAGAAGTTGAGATTAATAAGGAAGACTTAGATCTTTACTTCGAAGTTGAAGATTCAGAAAAAGATTTAAAAGAACGTGCACCTATTGTAACAATCATGGGACACGTTGACCACGGAAAAACAACATTATTAGATACAATTAGAAATTCTCGTGTAACAGCTGGAGAAGCTGGAGGTATTACTCAGCATATCGGTGCTTATCAAGTACGTGCTAAAGATAAAAAAATTACATTCTTAGATACACCAGGTCACGCAGCTTTCACTACAATGCGTGCACGTGGAGCAAAAATTACCGACGTAACTATCTTAGTTGTTGCAGCAGATGATGGTGTAATGCCTCAAACAATTGAAGCAATTAACCATGCAAAAGCAGCTGATGTACCAATTATTGTTGCAGTTAACAAAATGGATAAACCACAAGCGAATCCAGATAGAGTAATGAATGAATTAGTAGAATATGGATTAATTTCTGAAGAGTGGGGTGGAGATACAATCTTCGTACCTATATCAGCACTTAAAGGTGAAGGTATTGATGAGTTATTAGAAAATATATTATTAGTAACTGAAATGCAAGAATTAAAAGCTAATCCAAATCGTTTAGCATTAGGTACAGTTATCGAAGCTAAACTTGATAAAGGACGTGGAGCAGTAGCTACACTATTAGTACAAAATGGTAGCTTAAACGTAGGGGATCCGGTTGTAGTTGGGAATACTTATGGTCGTGTTCGTGCTATGATTAATGACCGTAGTAAAAATATCCAAACGGCTAAACCATCTACTCCTGTAGAGATTACTGGTTTACAAGATGTTCCAAATGCAGGTGATAGATTCGTAGTATTCGGTGATGAGAAAACAGCTCGTCAAATCGGTGAAAAACGTCAACAACAATATATTGAAACTACTCGTCAAGCTAATTCAGCTGTATCTTTAGATACATTATTCGAGCAAATGAAACAAGGTGAAATGAAAGACCTTAACATTATTATTAAAGCAGACGTTCAAGGTTCTGTTGAAGCATTAGCTATGTCATTAGCTAAAATAGATGTTGAAGGTGTAAACGTACGTATTATTCATACTGGTGTTGGTGCGATTAATGAATCTGATATTACATTAGCAGTTGCATCAAGTGCTGTAGTAATAGGTTTTAACGTTCGTCCTGATAATAATGCTAAACAAATGGCTCAAACTGAGCAAGTAGATATTCGTCTACATAGCATTATTTATAAAGTTATAGAAGAAATTGAAGCTGCGATGACAGGATTATTAGATCCAGAATTCGTAGAAAAAGTTATCGGTCTTGCAGAAGTCCGTCAAGTTTATAAAGTATCTAAAATTGGTACAATTGCCGGTGCATACGTAACAGAAGGTAAAGTATCACGTGATGGTAAAGTACGTGTAATTCGTGATAGTGTAGTAATTTACGAAGGTGAAATTGATACATTAAGAAGATTTAAAGATGATGTTAAAGAAGTACAAAGCGGTTATGAATGTGGTATGACTGTAGAAAACTTCAATGATATTAAAGAAGGAGATGTCTTCGAAGTATACATCATGGAAGAAGTTAAAAAATAGGAGGCAAACTTTATGTCAGAACTAAGAGTTAACAGACTTGCAGAACAAATTAAGAAAGAAATTACTTATGTCTTAGCTACAAAAGTAAAAAATCATGATTTAGGATTTGTTACTGTAACAGAAGTTGCTTTGACAGGAGATTATTCTCAAGCAAAAGTATTCTACACTGTTTTAGGTGGAGAACGTGAAAAAGAAAAAACAAAAGAAGCATTTAAGAAAATTAAAGGTTTCGTAAAAAGTGAAGTTGCTAAAAAAATTAAAATTAGAAAATTTCCAGAACTTATTTTCCAATATGACACTACTGCCGAATATGCTTTACACATTGAAAGTTTAATCGCTAGTGTTAGTAAAAAGGAAAAAGACGAAGAATAATTAAAATATAGGAGCGATTCGGTAAATATAATTTATTAAGATAATATTTACAGGGTCGCCCAAATAACGATATTTTTAACTAGTAGAAATTATAATTTTCAATCTAGTGACTAATAACTATTGTATTATAAAAATTTAAAGGAGAATATAATGCTACAAGTAACAAATTTAGGTTTACGTTTTGCTGATAGAAAATTATTTGAAGATGTAAATATCAAATTTACAAACGGTAACTGCTACGGTTTAATCGGAGCAAATGGAGCAGGAAAAACAACATTCTTAAAATTATTATCTGGTGAAATAGATTCACAACAAGGGCATGTTTCTTTAGGGAAAGGTGAAAGACTTGCAGTACTTCGTCAAAACCACTTCGCATATGAAGAAAATAGAGTTATAGATGTTGTAATGATGGGACATGAACGTCTTTGGGATGTTATGAATCGTAAAAATGAAATCTACATGAAAGATCCATTTACAGAAGAAGATGGAATCATCGCTGCAGAGCTTGAAGGTGAGTTTGCTGAGATGGATGGTTGGACTGCAGAAAGTGATGCTGCACAACTTCTTGAAGGATTAGGTATTTCTGTAGAATTCCACGATATGCTAATGGGAGAGCTAGACAATGCTATTAAGGTTAAAGTTCTTTTAGCTCAAGCATTATTCGGTAATCCAGATGTACTTTTACTGGATGAGCCTACCAATGGTTTAGACATCAGTGCAATTAAATGGTTAGAAGAGTTCTTAATTAATTTTGAAAACACTGTTATCGTAGTCAGCCACGACCGTCACTTCTTAAATAACATCTGTACTCACATTTGTGATTTAGACTTTGGTAAAATCCAACTTTATGTTGGTAACTATGACTTCTGGTATCAATCTAGTCAACTTGCTAGAAGAATGGCAGAAGATAATAACAAGAAAAAAGAAGAAAAAATTAAAGAATTACAAGAATTCATTGCTCGATTTTCTGCGAATGCTTCTAAATCTAAACAAGCAACAAGTAGAAAGAAAATGCTTGATAAGATTACTCTTGACGATATTAAACCAAGTAGCCGTCGCTATCCATATGTTCGTTTCACGCCAGATCGTGAAATCGGAAATGATTTACTTATCGTTGATGGTGTAAGTAAAACGGTAGAAGGTAAAGAAGTATTAAGTAATGTGAGCTTCACTGTAAACCCTAATGATAAAGTTATCTTATTAGGTGATGAAGTTGCTAAAACTACATTACTAAAAATTCTTGCTGGTGAAATGGAACCTGATAGTGGAACAGTTAAATGGGGTATTACAACTTCTAGAAGTTATATGCCAAAAGATAATTCTGAATACTTTGAAGGATTAAAACTTTCATTAGTAGAATGGCTTCGTCAATATGCTTCTCCTGAAGAAGAAAGTGAAGCATACTTACGTTCATTCCTAGGTAGAATGTTATTCTCTGGTGAAGAAGCTCTTAAACGTGCTCATGTATTATCAGGGGGAGAAAAAATGCGTTGTATGTTATCTAAGATGATGTTATCAAAAGCTAACGTTATTCTTTTAGATGAACCTACAAACCACCTTGACTTAGAATCTATTACAGCAGTTAATGAAGGTATTATTGCTTTCAAAGGTTCTGTATTCTTTACATCTCATGACTATGAATTCATTCAAACAATTGCAAATAGAGTTGTTGAATTAACGCCTGAAGGTGCAATTAACAAAGAGATGGATTATGAAAACTACCTAAGATTCAAAGGTATTATAGACTAATAAAAAGAGGAGATATACTGTTTTTGTATATCTCCTTAAAATATTATTATTAAAAAACTATATTTTCAAAAACTTGTTTAGTAACCTCGCTAAAAGCAGTTACTTCTTCTTTAGAAAATCTATCAAATTCTATAGAATCAATATCAAGTAAAGCTACTACTTTATCATTTTGAATAATAGGTACTACTAATTCGCTATTTGTTGCGCTATCGCAAGCTATATGACCTGGAAACTTATGAACATCTTCAACATAGATTGTTTCACGAGTTGTGTAGCAGTGGCCACAGACACCTTTATTAAAAGGAATACGAGTACATGCAACTTTCCCTTGGAATGGACCAAGTACAAGATTATTATTAATTTCATCTAACAGATAGAATCCAACCCAGTTTGTGTTAGATAAGTATTCTTTATACAAAGCCGATAAATTTGCTAAATTAGTAACTAAATTTGTTTCTCCAGATAGTAATGCTTTTGCTTGATCAATAAATAATTGTTTATTTTCAACTATATTCATAAAAATACCTCTTTTAATAGACTTTATTATATTTTCGCATAATAGCTAAAAAAAATAAAGTGATAAGAAAGATAGATATAGAGTAATATTGTTTAGATAATTTGGGAGTAACTAATATGGGTTGATTAAAATAGATTTTGTAGATTCATTTTTCGAAAAGTATATAAGTACTTTTAACAGTATTTTATATATAACCACCTATTGTTATATGGAAAATATAATATTTTAATAAAATCTTTATTGAAGAGTTTTCTATTGAAATTGAATAGTTAAACATACAATAAAAAATATTTAGTTATTTGTTTTATAAAAAAATGAAAAAAAAATAAAAAAATGATTGAAACACTTTGTTTTTTACGATAAAAATGGTATAATTTTGTTAGGTTATTGTATTGATAAACGTAAAAAAATTAAATATAAAATTTCAGGGGGAAGATATATGACATATATATTTTTATTTGTGTGTATCCTTGTTCTTGGTGGAGTAGTAGCACTATTCATCTTTAGAAATAGGAAAAAACAAGACTTATACCCTCTTTTAGTTATGAAAGATGAGCTAGAAAGAGAAACACTATCTGATGATTTGAAAAAGGTAAAAGCACTAGAAATTGCTGGTAAAGCTGAAAAACTTTATGCTCAATGGGAAAGTGAATGGTACGAAATTCAAAGCATCGATATTGAAGAACTTGACAGAGATCTTTATAGTGCAGAAACTTATATTGATAAATTTAATTTCAAACGTGCTGATGAAGTGATTATGAACTGCGGAGAATTAATTGCGAATATAAAAGATAGAATCGCTGGAATTAGAAGAGAAATTAAAGAATTGACAGAAGTTGAACCTAGAAATAGAGAACTATACGAAGAAATCGTTGTTGAGTACAAAGAGCTAAATAGAGAACTATTAGCTAAACGTCATCAATATGGTGCGGCGGCAGAACAATTTGAACAAAATATAAAAGAAATTGCGCCACAACTTGATGATTTCAAATTATTAACATCTACTGGAAAATACATCGAAGCACAAGATAAGATTAATACTGTAAAAGAATTAATTAATAGTCTGAAAGATAGAATGGAAGTATTACCAGATTTATTAAAAGAGATTGAAAAAACTTGTCCAGCTCAAATTCAGTCATTAAGACTTAAAGTAGAGGAAATGGAGAAAAAAGGATTTAAACTAACTCACTTAGAAATTTCAAGTAAAATTGAAAGCAGTGTATGGCAACTTAGTGATGCACGTGAAAAAGTTAAATCTGGAGATATTGATTTAATAGAAAATATTCTTGATGGTATATATGATGTCATTGATGAAGTTTCTAATGATCTAAAAAAAGAACTTGAATATAAAAAATACATTGAAGAAAATTATAGAGAGATTACTAACAAACTTGAATTACAAGATAAGTTAAATGAAGCTTTATATAACAATATTCAAGAAATCAAAAATAGATACCAAATCTATCAAAAAGACGAAGAAATGGTAGCTAATTACTACGATGAATTAAGTGAACTTTTAGATGTTAAACATGATATTGATGTATACATTAATAATCAACCAAAATTAAACTATAAGGACTTGAAAGAAAAAGTAGAATTATTAGGTCAAGGATTAGAAAAAATTGAAGAAGATCAAACTAATTATTCAAGATACTTAACAAGTCTTCGTGAAGAAGAAGGTCACTCTCGTGAAAAACTTATCTTCATAAATCAAGAAAAAGAAGTTATTAAACGTAAATTAGATAATTCACGTGTTCCAGGATTCAGTGATAGATTCATCGTTTTGTATAAAGATGTTACAGACAGTTATAGATATGCTATTGAAGAACTTAGAAAAGAACCAATAAATATCGATTTATTGAAACGTGCAGTTGCAGAAGCTGAAGAGTCATTAGATATTTATGCTTCGGAAGTTAATAATATTCTTACCGATATCGAATTAATTGAAAAACTGATTCGTTATGCAAATAGATATAGAAAAGATAATATTGAATTCCATCAACAATTAACAGTTGCAGAACAATATTATAGAGAATATCGTTACAATAAAACTTTAGAAATTATAAGAAATTCTCTAGATAAAGTTGAACCAGGTGCATACGAAAGAATTAGAAATTCAGTGAAACCTAGATAATTTTTAGCCCCAGTCTTAATTATAAGACTAGGGCTTTCTTTTTTATATTGTTTAATACTAATTTAAAAAATAGAATTTAAAAGTAGAGCTGATTGTTTCGAAATCATCATTTCTTTTAAACTTCATTTTTCTATTTTCTTTTAAGATTATAGTAACCTAAACTAGAAAAGTAGAAAATTGCTTCAATTGTTGCTATGAAGAATGTAGTAGGTAGTGATGTATAGTATGAAAGAGTAATTCCTACCCATGTACCAATTAAAGCAAAGCTTATTGAGATGGCAATCATTAGACCTACTTTGTTAGTTATGTATCTTGCAGCACTTGCTGGTACTGTAAGCAGTACGAACATAAGTAATGCACCAACAACTGGAACAGTTATACTAGTTGCAACTGACAGTAAAACAAGGAAAAATATAGAAATGAATTTTCCATTAAGTCCTAATGCACGTGCTCCTATAGCATCGAATGAATCAAATTTAATTTTTCTATAAAATACAGAAAGTAACAGTATTACTATAATTGCTAAAGTGAATATTAATTTTACATCATCTCTAGTTATAGAAACAACACTACCGAACAGTATGTTATTTACATAACTAGTACTTTTAGGTGTTAAAGACAGGAATAATAAACCTAATCCAAGAAATATACCTAACATAACACTTACTGTGGCTTCTCTTCTAAATGCTCTAACGCTAAGATGCCCAACAAGATAAGACATAGTGATGGTGAATATTAACAATCCATATATTGGATTAATTCCTAAGAAAACAGCGAAGGCTGCACCTGCAAAACCAACATGTGATAAGGTGTGTGAGATGAATGACATATTTCTAGCCATTACAAACACACCGATATATCCAGCCATAATAGCAACTATTGTACCAGCAATGAAGGCATTTTGCATAAAATCATAATTAAGCATAAGTATCATCTCCTACATAATGTTTGCAAAGCTTCAGATTATTTTTTTCATGGTTGTATTCATCGATACTTATAAACTTGAAACTTCCTTCTTCTAAGTAAAGAATTTTATCAACATATTTTTCATCAATTAAAGAAAGTTCATGAGTTATACATAAAGTTATAATATTCTCTTTTTGAGTAATTTCTTTAACTAAGGTCATACATTCAATTTCACTTGTTTTATCAAGATTTGATGTAAATTCATCAAGAAGTAGTAAATTTGGTTTGTTTACTAATGCTTGAGCTAAGAATATTCTTTGTTTTTCTCCTCCAGAAAGTGTTCCGATTGATTTATTTTGTAACTTTACAGAATTAGTTAACTTAAGAGCATCTTTAATACTTTCTTTTTCTCTTTTATTAAGCCAAGGAAGAAAGCTATTTTGGATTGGTAAAGAGACAAAATCACGAGCAGACAAAGGAAGTTCTTCATCAATTTGTCTAAATTGAGGGACATAACCAAGGGTAGGGTTATCTCCTAATAACGTGATTTCACTAGTTTTATTTAATTTTTCTAATATGTTGTTTAGTAAAGTTGTTTTACCAACACCATTTTTTCCAACCACAGCAACAACTTCTCCAGAGTTACAACAAAAAGAAATGTTATTTAATATAGTTTTCTCTCCTATAGAATAAGTGAGATTTTTTATTTTTAGTTCAGTCATAAAATCTCCTAAAATAATTTGCTATAATTTATAATTATAAAAAAGAAGAGATACGATTTAGAATCTCTTCTTTATATTATACTACATATTTATAATATGTGAAGACTAATTTTTAATCTTCGTATTAATGTTTGTGTTCTTTTTCATGGTCGTGATCTTTTTCATCGTGAGAGTGGCCTTCATGTGAATGACCTTCATGATCATGAGAGTGTCCTTCTGAAGCACCTTCTACATGATATGCTTTTTCTCCAGCGCCACCATTTAGAATTTCTTCTAATTTATTGTATTGATCTAACATCCATTCAATGTAAGTTTTTCCATCAGGTTGTGTTTCTGTTACATTAAGAACAGGTACTTTATTTTGTTCAGCTAAGCTAATTAATCCTTCTATAGTTTTATTAGTAGTTTGAACATTATTAATGATTAAAGATATTTGTTTAGATTTAATTTGTTCTTGGATAGCTTTCAAGTCTTGAGGAGCAGGGTCATTACCTTCTTCTGTAGCCTGAGCTAATTTTTTAACTTGATCACTTGTTTTAAATCCTAATGAATCAACAGCATATTCAAAAACTGGTTCAGTTGTTAATACTGATTTTCCATTAGCTTTTGCTTTTAGTGAATTGATTTTATCAGTAATTTTAGAAAGTTCTTTTTTATAGTTGTCTCTATTTTTTTCATAGAATTCTTTATTTGAAGCATCTTTTTCTGATAGAACTTTAGTAAGTTCATCAGCAACTTTACTCATTACTTCTGGATTGTACCAAATGTGCTCATTTTCTCCATCTTTAAGTCCTAGTAATTTAGCACCATCAATTTTTTTGATATTTTTGCTATTAGCAGTAAGTTTTTCAAACCATGAATCATAACCACCACCATTTAAGATAGCTATATTTGCATCCGCAACAGTTTTAGCATCTTGTGCAGTAGGTTCAAAATCGTGTGGATCTACTGAAGTAGAAGTAATAATAGAAGAAACTTCTGCTTTATCACCTGCGATACTTTTAGCTACTTCTGCATAAAAATTTACAGAAGTAACAATTTTAGTTTTACTTCCATTATTAGAAGAGTTTGTATTAGTTTTGTTTGAACATCCGACTAGAAGTAGTGCGAATGCAGCAACTATTGAAATAATTTTCAAAAATTTGTTCATTTTATTTTCCTCCGTTATTCGTAATTATTACGTTCTAATAAATTATAATACTACTAGAGAAAAAAATCAAGAACTAATACGAAATAATTTTGATTAACGAGTAAATTAATTACTATGTTTATTGAAGTGAATTGATAATTTTTGAAAAGATAAATAAATTATATAAAATAAATGTTAATATGTAGATGAAATATTATCTTAAAAATTTATTAAAACACTTGATTTTTGCTTGGTAATGCTATATAATTAATAAAGTTGAGTTAAAAATCAACGAAAATATAACACACGATATTTGAGTAGCTGCTCGGTGCATTTATGTTTGCAGTAAGCTTAGAGAATATCGGAGGAAAAAACCAAGGAGGAAAATAACTATGGCAGTTATTTCAATGAAACAATTATTAGAAGCTGGTGTACACTTCGGTCACCAAACAAGAAGATGGAATCCTAAAATGGATAAATACATCTTCACAGAAAGAAATGGTATCTATATCATCGACTTACAAAAAACAGTTAAAAAAGTAGATGAAGCATATGAATTCGTTAAATCAGTTGCTGATCAAGGCGGAAAAATGTTATTCGTAGGTACTAAAAAACAAGCACAAGATGCTATTAAAGAAGAAGCTGAAAGAAGTGGTCAATACTACATCAATCACCGTTGGTTAGGTGGAACTTTAACTAACTACAAAACAATCAAAGGACGTATTGATAGAATCGCTGAAATCGAAAAAATGGAAGCTGATGGAGTATTCGAAGTTCTTCCTAAAAAAGAAGTTATTGAATTAAGAAAAGAATACGATAAACTTAACAAATTCTTAGGTGGAATCAGAGAAATGAAAGGTATGCCAGATGCAATTTTCGTTGTTGACCCTAAAAAAGAACACAATGCAATTGCTGAAGCGAAAAAATTAGGAATTCCTGTAGTAGGTATCGTAGATACAAACTGTGATCCAGACGATGTTGACTATGTAATTCCTGCAAACGATGATGCTATTCGTGCAGTTAAATTATTAACAGCTAAAATGGCAGATGCTTTTGTGGCTTACAATGAAGGAAATATCGAAGAAACTGCTGAAGAAGCATTCGTAGAAGAAGTAGAAGCAACAGAAGAATAATTTTATAAATAAATTTTAAAGAAATATAATAACGGAGGCAATCAAAATGGCACAAATTACAGCTAGTTTGGTAAAAGAATTAAGAGAACGTACTGGTGCTGGTATGATGGACTGTAAAAAAGCACTACAACAAACTGATGGAAATATCGAAGCAGCAATCGACTATTTAAGAGAAAATGGTATCGCTAAAGCAGCTAAAAAAGCTGACAGAATCGCTGCAGAAGGTCTTTCTTATATCGAAGTTAAAGGTAACAAAGCTGTTATCTTAGAAATCAACTCAGAAACTGACTTCGTTGCTAAAAACGAAAAATTCGTTGCTTTAGTAAAAAATGTTGCAGAAGCTATTTTAGCAGCTGAACCAAAAACTTTAGAAGAAGCTCTTCAAGTAGAAGCTCAAGGTGGAACTGTTGAAGCTGTAATTAATGAAGGTATCGCTACAATCGGTGAAAAACTTTCATTAAGAAGATTCGAAGTTTTATCTAAAACTGACGCTGATGCATTTGGTGCATACTCTCACATGGGAGGAAGAATTGGTGTTCTTACTCTTGTTGAAGGAAGCACAGATGAAGAAGCAGCTAAAGATGTTGCAATGCACATCGCTGCTTTAGCTCCAAGATACTTAGACGAAAGCGAAGTACCTGCTGATGTACTTGAGCACGAGAAAAAAGTATTAACTGAGCAAGCATTAAACGAAGGAAAACCTGCTAACATCGTTGAAAAAATGATCGTTGGAAGAATTAACAAATTCTTAGAAGAAATCACAGTTGTTAAACAAAAATTCGTTAAAGACGATAGTTTCACTGTTGAAAAATTCGTAGCATCAAAAGGTGGAAAACTTGCTAAATTCGTACGTTACGAAGTTGGTGAAGGTATCGAGAAAAGAGAAGATAACTTTGCTGAAGAAGTAATGAGCCAAGTTAACGCTAGCAAATAATAATTCTCTATTTAATATATACTATTAAAAGAGGTAAAGCACACACTTCTTGTGTGTGCTTTTTTAAAAAAATGGTTATAGTAGAAACAATAATGTCTGTAATTTATTAGGAGGATTAAAATGGCTACTAAATATAAAAGAGTTTTGTATAAGCTTAGTGGTGAAGCACTAGCAGGTGGAAAAGGATTTGGAATAGATTCAGAAGTTGTTACAAAAATCACTTCTCAAATCGTAGAGGTTGTAAAACAAGGTGTAGAAGTTGCTATTGTTGTTGGTGGTGGTAACATCTGGCGTGGGAAAACTGGTGAAGAGCTAGGGATGGAACGTGCTACAGCAGATTCTATGGGAATGCTGGCTACAGTCATGAACTCATTAGCTTTGCAGGATTCATTAGAACAAAAAGGTGTTGATACGCGTGTGTTAACATCAGTTGAAATGAAAGCAATGGCTGAACCATATATCAGAAGACGTGCGATTAGACACTTAGAAAAAGGTCGTGTTGCTATATTTGCAGCAGGAATTGGGAATCCATATTTCTCTACTGATACTACTGCAGCACTTCGTGCAAAAGAAATTGGGGCTGAAGCTATTCTAATGGGTAAAAATGGAGTAGACGGTGTTTACTCTGCAGATCCAAAACTTGACAGTACAGCAACAAAATATGATAAGTTATCATACATGGATATTATGAACAAAGGTTTAACAATAATGGATTCTACAGCAATTACATTCTGTATGGATAATCACCTGCCAATTATTGTCTTTTCAATAGATGATGCAGATAATATTGTTAAAGTTGTTTCTGATTCTAATTTAGGAACAATTATTGAATAAAATTAATATTAGGAGTTTACAATTATGCCTGAACAAATAATGAATAATTTAAACGAAAAAATGGAAAAAGCAATTGCTAGTTTACGTCGTGAATTAGCTTCAATTAGAGCTGGTAAAGCTAGTGCAGCTGTTTTAGATAGATTAACAGTTGACTACTACGGGGTTGCTACTCCAATTAACCAAGTAGCAGGAGTATCAGTTCCTGAACCAAAAATGCTTGTTATTTCTCCATATGAGAAAACATTATTAGGAGATATCGAAAAAGCTATTCAAGCATCTGATTTAGGATTAAATCCTTCTAATGATGGATCTGTAATCCGTATAGTATTCCCAGCTTTAACAGAAGAGCGTCGTAAAGAACTTGCTAAATTAGTAGGGAAAGAATCTGAAGGAGCTAAAGTTGCAGTACGTAATGTACGTCGTGATGCTATGGATTCAATGAAGAAATTAGAAAAAGCTTCTCAAATTACTGAGGACGATTTAAAAGCATATTCTGATGATATTCAAAAAGTTACCGATAAATTCGTTGCAGAAATTGATAAAGTAACTAAAGAAAAACAAGATGAGTTAATGAGTGTATAATATTATGGATATGACAGAAGTTATTGCTAAGATTAATTCACTTAACGCTACAAAAAAAGAGCGTGAACTAACTACTGAGGAATCAGAAGAATTAGCTAAATATAGACAGCTATATTTACAAAATTTTAAAGCTAATATGAGAAATATATTAGATAATACTAGAGTAATTAATGAAAATGGAGAAGATATAACTCCTAATAAGAAAGGAAATTAACAATGAGTGCAACTGCAGTTACAATTTTAGTTGGAGCAATTTGTTTACTTGCTGGTGTTGTAGGAGGTTTCTTCCTAGCAAGACGTAATTTCATGAACTACATGGAAAAAAATCCTCAAATTAACGAAGATATGGTTATGAGTATGATGAGTCAAATGGGACAAAAACCATCTCGTAAAAAAATTAATCAAGTTATGAGCAACATGCAAAAAGCTCAAAAACAAGCTCACAAACAAATGAAAAAATAATAAAATTAAACAGATGTGTTAAAATGCACATCTGTTTTTGTTATATCTAAAGAAAAAATTCATTTTCTAACGAAGATTTAATTTCTATTGTATTACCTGTAACTGGATGAGGGAAAACTACTTTTAATGCACCTAAGTACATTTTATCGTATTTATATCCATCTTTTGAATAAAGTTTGTCTCCTAATATAGAAACTCCGATTGATGCCAGATGAACACGAATTTGGTGTGTTCTTCCTGTTTCTAAAGATAACGTCACAGCAAATTTATTTTGATCTAGTTTTTCGCAGTTTAAAATATTAGTAATAGCATTCTTTCCATTTCTAGTAATAGCCATTTTATTTTTTTCTCGAATATCTCTTCCTATGTTGGAATTTATAGTCTGAGGTTTGATGTTGTTTTTTATTAGAGCAGTATAGTATCTTTTAATCTCTCTTTGTTCAAGCATTAGATCAAGTTTAGCTTTAACCAAAGGAGTTTTAGCTAGAATTACTAAACCACAAGTATCAATATCAAGTCTGTGAATTGGTTCTAGATACTTATAATCTGAAATTAGATAATTTACTAAAGTATCTTGTTCTAATTCAATGTTATTCGGATGAGTTTTTATGCCAAATGGTTTAGAAACTACCAATAAATAATCATCTTCGTATTCTTTGTTTATAGATGCTGCTTTATTTGCTATATAATTAGAAGAATTTAAATCTATATTTATTTCTAATACATCATTTTGATTTAAACTTGATGATAAGTCCGCTTCTTTAGTATTAATTTTTATTGTTTCCTTATTGTGATGAGTATTCATTCTAATAGTATGAATATTTTTTTTTGATACTTTTAGATACTGACTTATATAATTTTCTACTGAAGGAAAATTTTCTACTATATTAAATTTCATTATAACTCCTAAGTTTATGTCTTTTCTTGATAGTAATATTATATACTAAAACTTAAATATTACAAAGGAAAATACCTATTCAGAAAAATAAAAAAAGTTAAAAAATATTATGATTTTAACTTGATTTTAAGTACAAAATATAGTAATATATTACTTGTGATTTAATCATACTAAACTGTTTGTTTAATATAAATAAACTTAAGTTACGATAAGTTTACTAATGGTAAACAAAACTAACGTTAAGTTAGATAATAATAAACATATATAACGAAAAGTTAGATATTGATAAACAATTAATATCTTTTAATTATAGAAAGGAGAAGTTATGTATTCTATAGGTGAAAGATTAAAAAGACTAAGAATTCAAAAAAACCTCACCCAAGAAGAATTAGGTGAACGTACAGATTTGAGTAAGGGATATATATCACAAGTTGAGCGTGATTTAGCATCACCATCAATGGAAACATTCTTTAATATTCTTCAAGTTCTTGGATGTGCACCGAAAGATTTCTTTGATAAAGAAAGTACAAGTCAAAAAGTATATTATTCTCTTGAGGATCAAACTAGTTACGAGGAAACAGATGAAGGTTACGAACTTACTTGGCTTGTCCCTGAATCTAATGAAAAAGAGATGGAATCTCTTATATTAAAATTAGAAAAAAACAGTAATTATAAAACATTTGACCCTTCAGAATCAGAAACATTATGCTACGTTTTAAAGGGTAAATGTAAATTAAAATTAGGTGATGAGGAATATATTGCCTCAACACACGAAAGTTTTTATTTTTTAGCTACTTCCGAACACAGAATATCAAATCCATTTGAAGAAGAGTGTGAAGTACTGATAGTAGCGACTAATTCGTATTTATAAGGAGAAAATCATGGCAAATATTGTAGAATTTAAAAATGTATGTATGTCTTTTGGTAATAATAAAGTATTAAAAGACATCGATTTAGAGATAGAAAAAGGAAAATTTTACACATTACTAGGACCTAGTGGATGTGGTAAAAGTACAATTTTAAAATTAATAGGTGGATTTTTAAGTCCAACATCAGGTGACGTACTACTTGATGATAAAGTAGTTA
>CAURKK010000008.1:0-32789 GCA_963525505.1 uncultured Gemella sp. | reverse complement strand
TATATTATTTATAAAATTGCTATCATATATCATAGGTTATTAATTTCCTATTGTTCTCATAAAGTAAATAGCTTATAATAATATTACAAGTATATAATTTATCATTATAAGTTATTTAGGAAAAGGAGAAGATTGTGAATACTATAATTTATTTATTAGCGTTGATATTAATAGTCTTATTATTTATTTGTAGTTTAATTATTGTAAAATTTTTTAGAAATAAAGCAATTTGTGAATTATCTACCGGGATTAAAAAAGAGGAATTTATTATCAAAAAAAGTGGAAAATACTCTATTTGGATAAAAGATAAGAGGTATTCTTTTACTAACATTAGAGATTTAAGGATAACTGTTGCTAATAAAAATACTTGTGAAAAAAAATGTCTAGAAGAAGTATTTTATAGATCTAAAGGTCTAGGGGTTATTTGGAGAAGAGTAGAATTTTATTGTTTTCAAGCTGATGAAGGGGAGTATATTATTTCATTTGAAAGTGATGAGAGATTTCGAGAGTCTATTTTTAATACTACTATCCAAGTTCGTAAGTATATATCTTTTTATAAGTTTGTGTTAGTTATTTTCGGAGTTCAGTTTCTCTTATTTATAATTAGTATATTACTAATTATTATTTTAAAAAATTTTAATTAATAAGTTTTAGTATATAATCGTTTATAGTATTTTTAAATAAATTAATTTATTTTAGGAGAAGGAAGAATTAATGAATCAAAAAATTAAAATATATTTTATAGGTGGTTTAGGCAGTAATTATTATTTCGCAAAGGATTTCTTTCAAGAGCTTGAAGTAGAAACTATTTTTCTAAATCCCTATAAAGAAATAATACAAGATAAAAAGGAACTGCAAAATTGGTTTAATGATGAAGTAAGAGATTGTGAAGAGGTTTATCTGATTGGTCATTCACTAGGTGGTGATTTAGCTAGATTTTTAGCATCACGTTGTCCGAAAGTAACTAAACTTATTTTACTTGATGGAGGTTATTTGAATTTAGATGAAATTATGCCTCTTGAAAATGAGATAGAAGCGACAAAAGATTATTTTAGTCAGCATACTTTTTCAAATTTGGAAGAAGTTATAGCTAATGAAAAATCTAAGTCGTATTATTGGTCAGAAAATCTAGAAGAAGCATTAAGAAATTCTTATCGTTATAATAATACTTCTGACAAATTTGAATTAGATTTAGATTTTAAAAAAGTTTCTTATTTACTCAAATTACGTCGAGCTATTAGATCATATCAAAGAAATTTAGAATCAAAAGACGTATTATTTATAGCTCCGGCATATGAGGAAGAACCTGAATGGAGAAAGATTTCACTAGATAAACTTCCAAAATATTTTGATGTTAAGTTAGTGGAAAATTGTGGGCATGAGATGTATATGAAGCATCCTATTGAAATTGCTAGTATAGTAAATAACTGGATTAATAAGAATAATTTTTAAAAATAGTTTAAATAATTGTATGTGAAATATTAATTTTTTATCAATAAACAAGTCTTTTAGAATAATCTAAAGGGCTTTTTAATTGCTATAAAGAGAGTATAAATTATATTGTGAAAGTATGTATTGAAACGATACTATAATGTTATTGAAGCTTAATAATTTGACTTTATTAAGTGAATTTTATATGCTAAGGATAAAGAACTTGGTTATACAAATTCAAATAAAATTTAAGGAGAAAAAATGTTTTTAGCTATTAATGAAATTAGGGACGCAAAGTTGAGGTATAGTCTTATTGTAGGATTACTTACACTGGTTTCTTATTTGATGTTTTTCTTATCTGGATTAGCTTTTGGATTGATAGATCAGAATAGATCTTCAATTGATCATTGGAAGACGGATACGGTATTGCTTTCTTCAGAAGCAAATAAAACTATTGGTTTATCTAATCTGAAATTATCAGATAAAGAATCTTTATCTGCGAATAATGTTGAACCATTTAGTCAAATAGTTACAGTTGCTAAGACTGAAAAGAATTCAAATGATGATGTTAAACAGAAGATTAGTATTTTTGGAGTTAATGATGGGAGTTTCTTGATTCCACCGATAATAGAGGGAAGAAGTTTTGAAGCAGAAAATGAAGTAGTGATTGAAAAGAGTTTATCTGAAAAAGAAGGTTTTGCTATTGGAGATACATTTAAAACAGCAAATTCTGATACTGAATTAAAAATAGTAGGTTATACAGAAAAATCTAGATTTAATGTAGCTCCAGTGATATATATGAATATTAATGATTTTCAAGTGTTGAAATATGGTGATAATAAATCAATTGATAATCCTATAATTAATGCTTTTGTAGTAAAAGGAGAATTAAAGGATTACGACAGTTCTATTTTCCAAAAAGTTAGTATAGCTGATTTTATTAATGAATTACCTGGTTATAGTGCTCAAATTTTAACGTTTGGACTAATGATAGGATTCTTAATAGTGATTTCTGCTATTATTATAGGTATTTTCATGTATGTACTTACTATTCAGAAAACACCTATTTTTGGTATAATGAAAGCACAAGGAATCTCGAATGGAATTATTGGAATTTCTGTTTTATCGCAAACATTCTTACTTTCATTAGTTGGAAGTATACTAGGTTTAGTTGGAACATGGGGAACATCACTTGTCCTGCCATCAGCAGTGCCATTTTTAGGAAATGGACTTTATTACAGTGTTATATTCGTTAGTTTGATTATTTTTTCTTTAGTTGGAACATTATTCTCTGTTTTAGCTATTAGAAAAATTGATCCATTAAAAGCAATAGGATAGGTATCATATGAATGTATTAGAATTTATAAATGTAACTAAATCATATCAGGATGGAAATAAAGAAATAGAAGCTCTGAAAGAAACCAATTTTAAAATAGAAGAGGGTCAATTTATTGCGATTATCGGTCCATCAGGTTCAGGTAAATCAACTTTCTTAACTTTAGCTGGAGGTTTACAAACTCCATCTAAAGGTCAAATAATTATTAACGGAAAAGATTATACTAACTTGTCTGAGAAAGAAAGAGCAAAGTTACGATTTAACGATATTGGATTTGTTCTGCAGGCATCTAATTTGGTTCCATTTTTAACTGCAAAACAACAGTTAGAACTAGTTGATAGAATAAATAAGCAAAAAAGACAAACACTTCAAGATCAAAAATCTCTATTTAAAGAATTAGGAATAGATCATTTAGAAAATAAATTACCAAAAGACTTATCAGGCGGAGAACGACAACGATTAGCTATTGCTAGAGCTCTTTATAATAATCCGGCAATTATCTTAGCTGATGAACCTACAGCAAGTCTTGATTCAGATAGAGCGTTTGAAGTCGTAGATTTACTTTTAAAAGAGTGTAAAGAAAAAAATAAATCAATTATTATGGTAACACATGATAATAGAATGATTAAAAAATGTGATCATGTTTATCGAATGAAAGATGGTATTTTGACAAAAGAAAGATAAAATATAAAGTGTCTAAGTGAAATAACTTAGGCGCTTTTTTATTGATAACATTATTATATAAGGTGGTAGCACAATTTTAAGAAGTTTAGAAAAAATTGCATAAAGCATATTAATATGATATCATATGCTAGGATAGTGTATAGTATTCTCATTATCTTAAATTTATGGGTAATATATTAACTAATATTTTTAAAATAAAATAAAAATAGTATAGAAAGGAAGAAGATGAAGAATTTAAAGTTTGATGGAACCCAGTTAAAATATATAGCTATAATTGCTATGACAATTGATCATTTAGCATGGCTATTATATCCAGGTTTAGTTAAAGAACCGATACCAGTACTGATGCACATAGTAGGACGTTTAACAGCGCCAATTATGTGGTATTTTATCGCAGAAGGATGTTATTATACAAAAGATATTAAAAAATATTTCTTTAGAATTATGAGCTTTGCTGTTATCAGTCACTTTGCTTTTTGCTTCGGTTTAGGAATACCATTTGATATAACAACAGGAAGTATATTTAATAAAACGAGTGTCTTATTCCCATTGGCGATGTCGGTTGCATTAATCGCAATCTTTAGAAATGAGAAGATAAATAATACATTAAAGATTTTAGCAATTATTGTTTTCTGTTTATTAACGTTTGTAGCGGATTGGTCTTCTATAGCTCTAATGATGCCATTCTTTTTGTATAATCATAGAAATAATAAAAAACAACAAATACTTGATTATGTTATATGGATAAGTGTTTATGCAGCTATTTATATTATATTTATAGATGTATTTTATGGATTATTACAGTTTGCAACTTTATTCTCTCTACCATTATTAATGAGATATGATGGTACTAGAGGAAAACATATTGGTTCTAAGTGGTTCTTTTACTACTATTATCCAATACATTTAGCTATTATAGGTATATTTAGAATAATATTATATGGAAATATTTCATTGGTACTTTAATGCTAAAATGATATTTATAAGAAGTGTTTATTAAATTTAGCACTTCTTTTTTTAACAGTTATGTTATAATTAGAGTGACTATAATTATATAGTTATTTAGGAGGAAAGTATATGAAGAAAAATATTTTATTAATTTCAGTAGCAACACTGTTATCTATTGGTGCAGTTGGTTGTGGTGTTAAACAATCAACTGAAAATAAGCAGAGTGAGCAAAAACTAAAAACTGTTGAAGGACCAGGTGAAGATTTTGATTGGAATGCTAAAGTTTCACCTGTTGGTACTAACCGTACTTATATTGAGCAAAATACCGGAAAAAGTTTTGACCACGAGTTAACTGGATTAAAGAGAGCTCAGAGTAAATTAGAAGAAAAACGTAAAAACATAACTGATAAAAAAGTCCAAGAAGCACTTAAAGTTGTCGATGCTTTCTATGTAAACCAAGAAAATATCGATGTTATTGTTAAAGCAGCAGGATTCGATAATCAAAGAGAAATGTATAAAAAGGTTTGGAATGATTTAAAGCAATCCATGATTTCATCAGAAGAAAATATTAATTTTAAATATCAAAATATAAATTACGATATGAATGAATATGGTCCTATGATTCTAAAAGTTAATGGTAATGCTTATGGAAAGGCTGGAGCTTATGATTTTATAGATTATAAAGTTGAGGGTAATACTGTTTACTTATCTTTAATCGCCCCAACTATCGATACATATCAATACACGGTTAAAGCTACTTATAAACCAAACTACAAAACATTTTTTGAGCCGTTAGCTCAGATGAATGCAAAAAGTAAAAATATTGCAGAAAAAGGATTTTCTAAATTTATTTTTTACTTAGCATCAGTTGATTTCAAAGGTGATGGATATGTGAATTTGCAAGGCATGGATTATTTGGCAAAAGAAAAACAATATCTTGCAATTCAAGTAGATGACTCAGGAAAAGTATCGATTGACAATGACAATCTATTAAATTTATTGCGTATAAAAATGAACTTAGCAAACCAAAAGAACATGGTTAAATTTAATACAACAAAAATATAATACAGAGGTTCCTTATTATGATATTACTTAATAAGGAACTTTTTATACAGTTCGATATCAATATGTAGTAAAAAAGCATAAGATATAATATAATATGGATATTAAAAATAAACTGTTTTTGAAAGGATAAAATGAATAATAAAGAAGAAAGAGTTCAATGTCAAAAGTTATGGGCAAAAAATAAATATCTTGTTTTAAGCCATTCAAGTAAAATATACTTAGAAATTAGAACGTATTTAAAGCAAGAAGAAGTGTCTCAAAATAAAGTGAGTGAGCTTATAAAACAAGCTGTAAGTTTACCTGAAGATAAAGGACAAGTAACGAATGCATTGCATCACGTCTGGGGATATTTTAAAAAATATGCAACAAAAGAAGAAAAAGATAATTTTTTCGAAATGATTGAAGAATATCATAATAATATATACAAAAAAGAAGATTTGATAAAAGAAGTAAAACATCTTCTAAAGAAATATCCAAATAAATATTTGGAAGAATCTGCTTTTATCAATGGAGGACAAGATGAGACTTTGGCATGAAGAACTAATATCAAAACTACCAAGGCAACAACTTTTAGGTCAACATAGAGAGTGTTGTGCATTAAGAGGAAATGGCTGGGGTAAGAAACATGCAACGGTAGATTATGTATTTGAACATAAGCCATTTTTCCTTTTTAAGTATCATGAATTAATCATGCAGGAAATGAAGAATAGAGGCTATAATGTTAGTAAAGAATGGCTTGATAAAAATTATAGAGGAAAAGTTTGTGCTCCTCACAACGATCTAAAAGAATGTAAAATAAATAAGCCGATTTATAAAGAACATGATGCAGCATACTATGATGAGTGTATTGAGAATTTAGCACAAAAGGATATTTTTATCTAGCTATATAATTCATATTAAAATATTGATAGAAAAATAAGTAAGGAGATAACAATGAAAATTTCAATTTTAAATTTAGCTCCATTAAGACAGGGACAGAATTTTAAAGATGCTATTGACGCAATGGTTAAATTAGCTAAAAAGGCTGATGAATTAGGATATGAAAGATATTGGATTGCAGAACATCATAATACCAAAAGTGTAGCAAGTAGTGCGACACAATTACTAATACAACGTACATTAGATAATACAAAAAATATTAGAGTAGGATCAGGTGGTGTGATGTTACCTAATCATAGTCCATATATAGTTGCTGAGCAATATGGAACTTTGGAGACTCTTTATCCAGGTAGAGTTGATTTAGGTTTAGGGCGTGCACCGGGTACTGATTATAACACTGCGCGAGCTATTAGAAGAAATACTAATAGAGAGATGGATTTTAAAAAAGAAGTCGTGGAGCTATCAGGGTATTTTAAAGATACAAGCCCTGTTCATGCATATCCAGCTGCTGGGCTTGACGTGCCACTATACATACTAGGTTCAAGTACAGATAGTGCCTATGTCGCTGCTGAACTTGGATTACCTTATTCATTTGCATCGCATTTTGCTCCAACTATGATGGAAAATGCAGTAGCAATTTATAGACATTACTTTAAACCGTCAGAAGTTTTAAGTGAGCCGTATGTAATTTTAGGTGCTAATGCAGTTGTTGCTGATACTGATGAAGAAGCAAAAAGATTATCAACAACTCAGATTCAATCATTTTTAAATATAATTACAAGTAATCCTCAAGGTATGGTTCCTCCGGTACAATCGGAAGAAGCGGTTTGGAAAAATTATATCGCGACAACTAAAGTTCCACATTTTGGACCAATTGCATTTGAACATGATGAGATAGTTGATCATGAGAAAGCTGTCGTTGATCAGATGACAAAAATCTCATTTATTGGTAATAAGGAAACTGTGAAAAATCAGATTTTAGACTTAAAACGTAGGGTAGAGTTCGATGAATTAATGATAAATTCATATATTTATGATGAAAAAGCACAACATTACTCTTATGAATTATTAAAAGAAGCTGTAGATGAATTAGAAAACGAATAGGGAGTGTACAATGTTTATTTATAAAACAAAGAAGTTTATTTTAAACAATGGTAGTGAATGTAAACTAGTATTACCTGATAAAAAATATGCTGAAGATATTTATAAAGTAATAGTAGATGAAAGATTAAGACTAGCAAAGTACTTACCTTGGGTAATGGATATGAAATCAGTTCAGGATGAAGAACAATTCCTTGAGTATAGTATAGAAAAGATTCATAAAGAAGAAATGATGATGTTTATTATCCTTGTAGATGAAAATGTGGCAGGAATGATTGACCTTCATAATATAAATAGAAGTTCAAAAAGGGCTGAAGTCGGATATTGGCTAAGTGAAAAATTCGAAGGTTATGGCATAATGACACAAGTTGTTGATATGATAGAAAAGTATTCTTTTAACGAATTAAAACTACATAAATTACAAATTAGGGTACATCCTGAAAATTATAAGAGTGCAAGCGTTCCTCAACGTTTAGGTTATTTTAAAGAAGCTACACTAGTAGAACACGAAGTAATGAATGGTGAATATATAGACTTAGATATATTCACAAAACTAAATAAGTATTAAAAGTAAAGAATTGAATTTTAACAATTCTTTACTTTTTTATATATAATTGATAATAGTTATTATTTACAATTACAAATAAGAGTGATAAAATTAATGTAAGAGTTTTAAATTATTGTTAAAGTATTAATTTAAATGGGAGTTTATAAAAAAAATAAGGAGGAAATTATGTTAACAGTATATAAAAAAATTTTATCTTATGTTCCTAAAGAACGATATTTGGCATATATAGGGATTTTATTATCTATGTTGTCAGTAGTATTCAAAGTATGGGGATATTATTATTTAAGTAAGTTTTTAATTGAAATAATTGTTTATAATAATATAGAAAATGCTAAGTATTATGGATTTTGTATGGTTGGTTTACTAATTATTGGTATTACATTATATGGAATTGCTGGATTAGTAACACATGTATTAGGATTTAGATTGGAAACAAATCTTAGAAAATATGGAATCGAGGGATTATCAAAAGCGAGCTTTAGTTTTTTTGATACTCATCCTTCAGGAAAAACAAGAAAAATAATAGATGATAATGCGACGGATACACATATGATTATAGCTCATTTAATACCTGATAATGCTGGAGCTATATTAATGCCAATTCTATTATTAGTACTTGGATTTTTTGTCAGTTTGAAAGTAGGTATTATATTAATAATACTTAGCATTGTTGGGGGAATATCACTTTCAATGATGACTGGTGAAAAAGAATTTATGAAGATTTATCAGGAGTCTTTAGAAACTTTAAGTAGTGAAACAGTAGAGTATGTTAGAGGAATTCAAGTTATTAAAATTTTTGGTATTAGTGTTGAATCATTTAAAGCCTTAAATACAGCTATAAAAAATTATTCTAAATATTCTTTAGAATATGCTATGTCGTGTAAACGAGGTTTTGTTGGATTTCAATGGTTCTTTTTTAGCTTTATAGCTATGGTAATTCCAATTCTTTTACTATTTTTTAATATTGAAGATCCAAAAATGTTGGCTGTTGAATTGATTATGGTACTATTTTTAAGCGGGGCACTGTTTGTTTCATTAATGGCAATAATGTACGTATCGATGTATGCATTTATGGGACAGTCTGTTGTTGAAAAACTAGAGAGTATTTTTGAAGAAATGAATAGTAATAAATTAACATTTGGTTCTAATAATGAGTTTGAAAATTATAATATTACATTTGAAAATGTTAGCTTTGGTTATACTGATAAAAAAATTATAAATGATTTGAGTTTCAGTCTAGAAGAAAACAAGAGCTATGCTTTAGTGGGGTCTTCTGGTAGCGGTAAATCTACTATTGCAAAACTAATCTCTGGTTTTTATAAGGTAGATAGTGGAGTTATTAAAATTGGAAATAGAAGTATAAGTTCGTACAGTGAAGAGGCTCTGATTAATAATATTGCGTTTGTTTTTCAAAATGTGAAACTATTTAAAACCTCAATCTATGATAATGTTAAAATCGGTAAAGCTGATGCATCGTATGAAGAGGTTATGACTGCTATGAATTTAGCAGGATGTAATAGTATTCTTGATAAATTTAGTGAAAGGGAACAAACTCAAATAGGAACTAAAGGAGTATATCTATCTGGTGGTGAAAAACAACGTATTGCAATTGCTCGTGCGATATTAAAAGATGCAAAAATTATTATTATGGACGAAGCTAGTGCAGCAGTTGATTCAGAAAATGAATATGAATTGCAACGTGCATTTTCAAATTTAATAAAAGATAAAACAGTTATTATGATTGCTCATAGATTACCTAGTATTAGAAATGTAGATGAGATATTAGTAATGGACAATGGGGAAATTATAGAACGTGGAACTGATAGGGAGTTGATGGCTTTGGATGGTGAGTATAAAAAACTCCAAAGTTTATACAATAAAGCAAATGAGTGGAGGGTTAATTATGAAAAATAAAATTAAAAATTGGTTTGCCTTAACAAACCAAGGAGCGAGTGATTTAATAAGAGCCAGTATTTTATCATTTCTAGTATATTTTTCAAATATGTTTCCTGCTATGTTACTTATGATATTAGTAGATGAACTTTTATTAGGTAATGTTAAAAGTAAATATCTATATATAGTAATATCAATAGTCGTACTGATTGTTATATATGTACTTTTGGCTAAAGAATATGATGCATTGTATAGTGCAACCTATAAAGAAAGTGCTAATTTAAGAATAGATATAGCTACAACATTAAGTAAACTTCCTCTTGCATATTTTTCAAAACACAACTTATCAGATATAAGTCAAACCGTTATGAAAGATGTTGAAGCAATAGAACATGCAATGAGTCATGCAATGGCAAAAATTATAGGATTCATACTTTTCTTCCCTATTATGTCTATACTTATGTTAGTTGGGAATATATATTTAGGTTTATCAATAATGATACCTGTAGTCCTAAGTTATTCTCTAATACTAGTTTCTAAAAGAATTCAATTAAAAAAACAATATGAAAATTTTGAGCAACTTCGTCATAATTCTGAAAGCTTCCAAGAAGCGATTGAACTTCAACAAGATATTAAAAGTTTTGGTTTAGGCAATAAGATAAGAGAAAAACTGAATAAAGATATGGATAAAAGTGAAAAATTAAAACTTAAAGTGGAAATGGCACTATTTATACCTTTATTTTTATCATGGGTTGTTGCTCAAGGAACTTTAGTAGTCGTAATAATAGTTGGAACAACACTTTATGCAAGTGGAAGTATTAATCTGCTATACTTAATCGGTTATATATTTGTTGCGATGAAAATGAAAGATATAGTTGATGGATTAGCTGCGAATACTTCAGAATTATTTTACCTAGATTCTCGTATTAAACGAATCAAAGAATTGAGGGAAACTCAAATTCAAAAAGGTAAAGAAATTAAATTGGATAATTTTGGTATTGAATTAAAAAATGTAAAATTTGGTTATGATAAAGATAGTCCAGTATTGAAAGATGTCAGTTTTACAGCTAATCAAAATGAAGTTACAGCTCTAGTGGGTGTATCAGGATGTGGTAAAACTAGTATTTTAAAATTAATATCTAGATTATATGATTATGATGATGGACAGATAATTATAGATGGACATAATATAAAAGAAATTTCTACAGACACACTATATAAATATGTTTCAATTGTCTTCCAAGATGTAGTATTATTCAATACGTCTATTATGGAAAATATAAGAATAGGACGTAGTAGTGCTACTGATGAAGAAGTTATGGTAGCTGCTAAGATGGCTTGTTGTGACTTTATAGATGATTTAGAGAATGGGTACAATACAATAGTTGGTGAAAATGGAGCAACATTATCTGGTGGAGAAAGACAAAGATTATCAATAGCCAGAGCATTTTTGAAAGATTCTCCTATAGTTATTTTAGATGAAATTTCAGCAGCTCTAGATGTAGAAAATGAGAAAAAAATTCAAGATAGTTTAAATAATCTTATAAAAAATAAAACAGTAATTGTTATTTCTCATAGACTTAAATCAATTGAAAATGTGGATAAAATTATTGTCTTAGATAATGGAATAGTTGAGTGCCAAGGAAAACATAGTTACCTGTTAGAACATTCTAAGGTGTATGGAAAACTAATTGAGAGATCAAAAGCAGTAGAGAGCTTTAAGTATTAAATAAGATAAAATATAATTTACTGAAAAATATTGATATGGTATTTCTTTTAACAATGGTTATTAATTATATTTTATGATAAACTATATTTAGTAAACTTAGGAGGTTTGTAGAATGTTAAAAACTAATTTTTTAGATGTAGAATTATCTAATCCACTAATGAATGCATCTGGTGTACACTGCATGACAACTGAGGAGTTAGATGAATTGGCAGGAAGTGCTGCTGGAGCTTTTGTAACAAAAACAGCAACTCGTGATTATAGAGAAGGAAATCCTGAACCTAGATATTATGATACAGTCTTAGGAAGTATTAATTCTATGGGATTACCAAATAATGGTTTAGATTATTATTTAGATTATGTTATTGAACGTCAAAGATCAGGTGCAAAATTACAGTTTTTATCTGTAACTGGTATGAGTTATGAAGAGAATATTGGTTTACTAAAGAAAATTCAAGAAAGTGAATATGAAGGTGTAACTGAATTTAATCTATCATGCCCAAATGTACCAGGGAAGCCTCAGATTGCTTATGATTTTGAACTTACAGATAAATTATTAGCTGAGGTATTCACATTCTTTACAAAACCTATTGGGGTAAAACTACCTCCGTATTTCGATATTGCACATTTTGATGAAATGGCTAAAATTCTTAATAAATATCCTCTTACATATGTGAATAGTGTAAATAGTGTAGGGAATGGTTTATATATTGATTTAGATAAAGAACAAGTAGTTATTAAGCCAAAAGGTGGATTTGGTGGACTAGGTGGAGAATATATTAAACCAACAGCACTAGCTAATGTTCGTGCATTTAGGGAACGCTTGAATCCAAGTATAAAAATTATTGGAACTGGTGGAGTTATAACTGGTAAAGATGTATTTGAACATATTCTATGTGGTGCAGATTTAGTTCAAGTAGGGACAACTTTACATAAAGAAGGAGTTTCAGTTTTTGCTAGATTAACTAAAGAACTTCAAGAAGTAATGAAAGAAAAAGGGTACTCAAGTTTAGATGACTTTAGAGGTAAATTAAAGGTAATAGAATAAATAATTAGAATTCATTGTAGTATGAATTTTAATTAACGATGAAAATGTAAAAGAAAAAACAGATAATACTTGAAAATAATTTTGAAAATTGTTATTATATAGTGTACAGACAAAATATAGCACATATAAAGGCAAGAATATGGCTTGCAAGTTTCTACCATCAGACCGTAAATTTGATGACTATGGGCATTCTTATTTATCATTACACTTTGGATTATTATTTAAAGTATGTATTTGTAGAAGAATTTCAGATCGCCTATAAGCAATTATGGGTGATTTTTTATTTATATAGTTATATTTGTCAAAAATAATATATAACTAAGGAGAATAGTATTTTGAAAACTTTTATTTTAAGTTTACAACACGTACTAGCAATGTACGCAGGAGCAGTTATTGTGCCGATTATAGTAGCAGGAGGATTAGGCCTTTCAGCAGAACAGACAACTTATTTAGTTTCTGTTGATATATTTATGTGTGGAATAGCCACATTTTTACAAGTATATAAAGGAAAATTCACTGGTATTGGATTACCTGTAGTTTTAGGTTGTACTTTTACAGCTGTAGCTCCTATGATTGCTATAGGAAATAGTGCAGGATTATCAACTATGTATGGTGCAATTTTTGTATCAGGATTAGTTGTTGTTTTAATAGCACCATTTTTTGCTAAGGTAGCTAAATTATTCCCTCCTGTTGTTACTGGTAGTGTAGTAACTATTATTGGGATTACATTGGTACCAGTTGCGATGAATTATATTGCAGGTGGGCAAGGATCAAAGGATTTTGGGAATCCTAAAAATATTATACTAGCATGTATAACACTTGCTATCATTTTAGTAATCTATAAATTTACTACTGGTTTTATTCAATCAATAGCAATCCTATTAGGTTTAGTGACAGGTACTATTATTGCTAGTTTCATGGGAATGGTTAGTTTATCAGAAGTATCACAAGCTGGTTGGTTCCAACATCCAACACCGTTTAAATTTACTGGTTTTGAATTTAACATTAGTGCAATTTTAACATTCACAATCGTTGGTATAGTAAGTATGATTGAATCAACTGGAGTATATTATGCCCTAGGAAATATTTGTAATCAAGAAGTTAAAGAACCAGATTTAAGACGAGGCTATCTAGCGGAAGGATTAGCTGTAATGATAGGTTCACTAGTTAATGCTTTTCCGTATACAACTTATTCACAAAACGTAGGACTTGTTCAAATTTCGGGAGTTAAAAGCAAAAAAGTAATGTATGTTATGGTACTTTTACTTTTAGTATTTGGATCTATACCTAAGATTGGCGCGCTAGCTACAATAGTACCTCAACCAGTATTAGGTGGAGCAATGATAAGTATGTTTGGTATGGTACTAGCATATGGAGTTAAAATGTTAGGAAATACAGATTTTGCTAAACAAGAAAATCTTATGATTATAGCTTGTTCTGTTGGTTTAGGTCTTGGTGTAACAACTGTGCCTACAGCTTTTGCACAACTTCCAAGTTTCATTCGTATGTTTACAGACAGCGGAATTGTTTTAGGAACAATAGTTGCGATTGTTATGAATCTTATCTTTAATAGAAGGTCAAAATTAACAAAATAAATTACTGTAAAAGAGGATTAAAGAAAATAAATTTAATCCTCTTTTTCGTCTATTCTAAAGTCAAAATGCAATGTTTTTTATGTACAAAATATTTTATATGTAGTATAATTTAATAAAGGTCAATTTTAGTCAATGAAGGAGGTGCCCTCATGAATAATAATATGACAGATATTCTTGAACAATATATTATGAGCTTATTTAACGAGGCTTCAGATGATCATATAATTATAAAAAGAAGTAATGTCGCACAAAAATTTGACTGTGTACCATCACAATTAAATTATGTAATAAAAACAAGATTTACTCCAGAACATGGTTTTATTATTGAGAGCAAACGTGGAGGTGGAGGTTTTATTAGAATAACAAAAATTACCCTTCACACCAATAAAGATTATATAGATTATTTAATTGAGACTGTAGACAATGAAATTATAGAGGTAGAGGAGGCCATTAGAATAGCTAAAATTCTACTTGAAAAAAATTACATAGATAAATTTGATTATAATCATTTTATAGATAGTGTAGAAGTAATAACAACTATTCATAATGAATTTTTGAATCAAGTTGATGATAATACAGTTGATGAGATGGTTTTTCAAACCAAAGCAAATCTAAAAGATTTAACAATAAGATTTTTAACTAATATAAAATATAATAAGAGAGGATAAGGTTATGTACATAAGATTTAATGAAACGGCCCTTATGGTGCTAACTACAGCCAAAGAAGAGGCTAACGATTTTGGAGTTAAAGCTGTAGGGACAGAACATTTATTATTAGCAATGTTAAGTATGAACAATACATTGTCATGTAAAACTCTTAATAAACATGGTGTTTATTATGATGATTTTAGAAAAAATGTTGTAGATTTTTATGAAGCGGAACTAGAAGGTACTGATTTTTATCGTAATGTATTAATGAAAATAGATTATACAAACGGAGCAGTTAGAACAATAGAAAAAAGTCAACAATTTGCAGATGATACTTCAAGTTTTGTAGTAACTAGTGAGCACTTACTATTATCTTTACTTAATGAAAAAACAGGAACTGCTGTTCGTTTATTGACTGACAAGTTAGGAGTTAATGTTGATGCGTTAATTACGGAACTATTTGAATTATTAAAACAAAGCCAAGGATTATTATCTAAATTATTTGATGGATTTAAAAAGTTAGAAGCACCGGAGGATAGTTCAGCAAAAACTAAAACTTTAAATTCCTTAGCTAAAGATTTAACTAAGGATGCATTTAATAACAAACTAGATCCTGTTTTAGCTCGTGATAAAGAAATCACTCGAATGATAGAGATTTTAAATAGACGTACTAAGAATAATCCGGTATTAATTGGAGAACCTGGGGTAGGGAAAACAGCTATTGTTGAAGGTTTAGCTGAAAGAATAGTGTCTCAAAATGTTCCTGGCAATTTATTAGGTAAGAGAGTTATGGTTCTAGATATGGGAACTTTATTAGCAGGTACTAAATATCGCGGTGAATTTGAAGAAAGATTAAAAAATATTATTTCTGAAATCGAAGAAGCAGGGGATATTATTTTATTCATTGATGAAATTCATACAATAATAGGTGCTGGTGGAACAGAAGGTAGTGCAGATGCATCTAATATTCTAAAACCAGCTCTATCACGAGGGTTAATTCAATGTATTGGTGCCACAACTACAGAAGAGTATAGAAAATATTTTGAAAAAGATGCAGCTTTAGAGCGTCGTTTCCAACCAATTAAAGTAGAGGAACCAAGTACAGAGGATTCTATTAAGATTCTTGAGGGATTACGTCATAAATATGAAGAACATCACAATGTTGAAATATTAGATGAGGCGCTAGATGCTGCTGTAAAATTAAGTACTACATATATTACAGATAGATGCTTACCGGATAAGGCAATAGACTTAATAGATGAAGCATGTTCAAAAGTTAAATTAAGATTTTATAAATCACCTGATAAATTAAAAGAGTATGAAGATGAGCTTACTCGCTTAAATAAAGAAAAGGATAGGGCTGTAATTAACCAAGAATTTGAAATAGCTGCTAAAAAGCGTGATGAAGTTAACCAAGTAATTAGTAAAATTGAACAATTTAAAATTTCTTGGCAAGATAGCTTATCGAAAGATAAAATTAAAATTAGTGCTGATCATGTGGCTGAAGTGCTTGCAGCATGGACAGGGGTGCCAGTTACAAAATTAACTGAAACAGAAAGTGAAAGACTTCTTAAACTAGAAGAAATTTTACACAAACGAGTTATTGGGCAAGATGAAGCTGTAGTAAGTTTAGCTAAAGCAGTTAGAAGAGCAAGAAGCGGATTCAAAGCACCGAATAGACCAATAGGAAGTTTTATTTTCTTAGGACCTACAGGGGTAGGGAAAACAGAACTTGCGAAAAGTTTATCTGAAGCATTATTTAGTTCAGAAGATAATATGATACGTATTGACATGAGTGAGTATATGGAACCACATTCAATTAGTAGATTAGTAGGGGCACCTCCAGGATATGTAGGTTATGAAGAAGCGGGACAATTATCTGAACAAGTTCGTCAAAAACCTTATTCAGTAGTTCTATTTGACGAAATCGAAAAAGCTCATCCTTCGATATTCAATATTTTATTACAAGTCTTAGATGATGGTCGATTAACTGATGCGTCAGGGCGTGTTGTAGACTTTAAAAATACTATCATCATTATGACTTCGAATGTTGGAGTAAGTGAATTAAGTGACCAAAAATTCGTAGGATTTGGTGGAAGTGAATCAATTAAAAATGATTACAAAAATGTTCAGAATACTATGATGGAAGCATTGAAAAAACAATATCGCCCAGAATTCTTAAATAGAATAGATGATATTATTGTCTTCAAAACGCTTGAAAAAGAAGAATTAGAAAAGATTTCTGAGTTATTAATCGATGGATTATCTAAGAGATTGGAAGATAGAGATATTACAATTAAACTTACGAAAAAAGCAATGGCTAAAATCGTTGAAGATGGAAGTATTACTGAATATGGTGCTCGTCCATTAAAACGTAGTATTCAAAAAAATATTGAAGATTTATTAAGTGAAGAATTGTTAAGAAATCCTGAATTAACAGGTACAATTAATATAGATTATAAAAATGATAACTTTGTTGTAAAGAAAACTAAGAGGTAGTTATGGCAAAGGTAAATGTAAAGTACGAATGTAATGCCTGTGGTTATCAAAGTTTGAAATATATGGGAAGATGTCCTAATTGTAAAAAATGGGCATCTATGGAAGAAGTAGTTGAAGCAAAGAAAGCTACGAAACATACAGAATTTGAAGTTAAAACAAATGACACAGAACGTGTAGAAGCTGGAAAATTAAAATCAGTTTCTACACAGGATGTACCTCGAACACTTACTGATAGTGGTGAATTAAACAGGGTTTTAGGAGGAGGAGTTGTAGGAGGATCATTAGTACTTTTAGGAGGAGATCCAGGTATTGGTAAATCTACATTACTTCTCCAAATATCGGCTTACTTAGCTAAAGAACATGATGTCCTTTATGTAACTGGTGAGGAATCTGTAAGGCAGGTAAAAATACGAGCTGATAGGTTGAAAAATAATACTGATGAACTATTTGTTTATGCACAAACTGATCTGAATTTGATTTATCAAGTTGTAAAAAAAATAAAACCTCAGTTTTTAGTTATTGACTCTATTCAGACTATCTATAATCCTAATTTGGAAAACTCACCAGGGAGTATTACTCAGGTTAGAGAATGTACACAACAATTAATGAAAATTGCTAAGAGTTTAAATATAGCAATTTTTATAGTTGGACATGTTACTAAAGAAGGAACTATAGCAGGACCGCGTATGCTAGAACATATGGTTGATACAGTGTTGTACTTTGAAGGTGAAGGTCAACATAGTTATCGAATTCTTAGAGCGGTTAAAAACCGTTTTGGTTCTACAAATGAAATAGGCATATTTGAAATGAAGCATAGTGGATTGGAAGATTTAGCAAATCCGTCTCAAATGTTTCTTGAAGAGAGAAGTAAAAATCTTGCTGGAGCAACAATTATAAGTACTATGGAAGGTAGTAGACCGTTACTTGTAGAGATTCAATCATTGACAACTCCAACAGCTTTCAATAATCCTCGAAGAATCTCAACTGGATTAGAATATAACAAATTAATATTACTAATGGCTGTGTTGGAAAAAAAAGCTGGTTATTTACTTCAACAACAAGATGTCTATGTTAAAGTATCAGGTGGAGTTAAAATTGATGATCCAGCGGTAGATTTAGGAGTAGTTATGGCAGTAGCGTCAAGTTTTAAGGATATTGCTGTAAATATGAATGATTGCTTTATTGGTGAGGTTGGATTAACTGGAGAAGTAAGAAGAGTCAGTCGAATTGAACAACGTATAAATGAAGCCAAAAAACACGGTTTTAAACGTGTAATTGTACCGGTAGGGAATATGAAGAATTCTGATTTCCCTGAAGGAATTGAAATAATACCTGTAAAAGATATCAGAGAATGTCTTGATATAGCCTTTAGTAATGTATTTTAGTTAATAATATCATAGATGAATAGAGATGTAATGTATTTATTTCTTTATTCATCTATGATAGTATAAAAAAAACTTAATTATTTTGAATTTAATTATGTTAATTTTAAGTAGAATGTAGTAGAATAAATAGAAGAGATGTTCTATATTTCTATAGATCATGATATAAAGTTATTAAAATAAATTAATAATTTTATTTTTACAATTAAATAATAAAAGGAGTGATTTTCATGTTGAAGAAAGTTTTGATTATTGTTTCTTTTTTCTTAGGTATAACGATAGGAACACTTTCAACCAGTGCATTGATATATTATAATATATTTTCATCAATGAGTGAAACAATGTTAAGAGTTATTGTTACAATTGGAACTACAACATTTTTTGTTTTAATGTCTTTATTATTTTCAGATAAATTTGTAGCAATGCTTAAAAGAATCGAAGATCGTCTATCTAAAACACCAATCCAAAAAATTGTGTTTACAACTATAGGATTAATTTTGGGACTATTGCTAGCTAGTTTACTTTCATCAGGAGTAGATGTAATTGCAGGAGCTGGGATAATGGGAAGAATTATTTCTGCTGTAATTTATATAGTTTTTGGATATCTGGGATTAGTTTTAGGGTATAGACGAGAAGGTGAGTTTTTAAATAGTGTAACTGCGTTTAGATTTGGAACAAAACCTAAAGAAAAAGAATCTAAAGTTAAAACTAAAAAAGTTGTAGCTAAAGTTGTGGATACGAGTGCATTAATTGATTCTCGAATTCAAGATGTTGCTAGAACAGGATTTTTAGAAGGGAAAATAATTGTGCCAGAGTTTGTATTAAAAGAACTTCAATTAATTTCAGATTCTGAAGATCCGTTAAAACGTGCTAAAGGTCGACTAGGTTTAGACTGTGTAGAGCACTTACAAAAAATGAAAGAGATCGATCTTGAGATTGACAATAAATATAATTATAATGAGCATAAAGGTGTAGATAACCTATTGATAGATTATTCTTTAAAATATAAATGTGCAATAATAACGACTGACTATAATCTTAATAAACTTGCAACACTTCAAGCAATTAAAGTTCTTAATGTTAATGATTTGAGTAATGCTGTTAAACCAATGTTAACTACTGGTGAAAGATTAAAAGTCCAAGTGTTGAGAGAAGGTAAGGAAAATAATCAAGGTGTTGCGTATACTGAAGATGGAACAATGATAGTTGTTGAAAATGGTAAACGTTCAGTAGGTAAAACTATTGAAGTAGAAGTTCAAAGTGTTCTACAAACATCTTCAGGTAGAATTATCTTCACGAAGATTGTTTAATAAATTTGCTTTTTATAAAAAAATATGGTAATATAAATTGTATTGTATTAACGAATGATTATTTTAGGAGGAGAGTATGCACACTTTTTTAATGACAATGGCAATAGTGAGCAGTATTCTGTTAATTGTAGTAGTTTTATTACAAGAAAGTAAATCTGGAGGATTATCTGGATTAACTGGTGGAGCAGAAGAACTGTTTGGAAAACAAAAAGTAAGAGGTGCTGAATTAGTTTTACAAAGAATTACAGTAGTACTAGGACTAATATTTTTTATATCACTAGTGTGTCTTACTTGGTTAAAATTATAAACTAAACATAATAAACCTAAAATGTAAATTCATTTTAGGTTTATTTTTATAGAAATAATTGTATGTTTGTATAATCTAAATTAAGGAGGATTATATGTTAGAAAAAATAGAGAAGATATTTAAAGATAAAAAAGTCATAAGTATTGAAGATTTAAAAGAGAGCTTGAATATTGAATCAGCAAAAGAATTTGTTGAACTAATAAAAAATGTAGGGAAGTTAGAGCGGAAATTAGCGATTACACAATTACCTAATGAAAAGTTCCTTTATGTAAAAGAAGGTTTAGAAATAGAAGGTGTAATTAGATTGCATCAGAAAGGTTTTGCATTTGTTTATTCTGCTGAATTAGGTGTAGAAGTATATGTACCTAAGGGATTCACACAAAGTGCTATGACAGGAGATATTGTTCTAGTAAAAGTAGATAGTATCTATAAGGATGATCGTAACTTAGAGGGGATTGTTCAGAAAGTAATAGAAAGAAATACAAAGTATACAGTAGGAACATTAACAAATGCTAAATTTTTCTCTTTTGTAAAAAGTGATGATAAAAATATAGTAAAATATATAAAGATTACAAATGCAAAGAATTTTAATTTAGTCGATGGAACTAAAGTTTTAGTGGAAATTACAGAATATTCAAAAGTGAGTTTTGAAGATCATAAAGGAATTATTGTGAAGACAATTGGACATAAGGATGATCCAGGAGTAGATATTCTTTCAGTTATTTATAAACATAATATTCCGCATGAATTTCCAGAAGAAGTAGTTAAGCAAACTGAGAAAATTAGCGAGGATATTAAACTTGAAGATAAATATAGAGATTGTACAAATGAGATGATTGTTACAATTGACGGAGATGATGCGAAGGATTTAGATGATGCTATTTCAGTTGTAAAAACAAAAAAAGGGTACAGACTAAAAGTATTTATTGCTGATGTCAGCAGATATGTAATTGAAGATAGTCCGTTAGATAAGGAAGCTGCTAATAGAGGGTGTAGTGTTTATCTTGCAGATAGAGTTGTACCAATGTTGCCGAGAAAATTGTCTAATAATATTTGCTCATTAAATCCACATGTATTAAGATATACAATATGTTGTGATATTGATTTTAATAGTAAAGGTACTCCTGAAAGTTATGATATTTATCCAGCTGTTATAAAATCTAAAGGGCGTTTGACTTATAAAAAAGTAAATGAAGTCTATGGAGAAAATAAAGAAGCAATTGAAGAATATAAAGAATATGTTCCGATGTTGAAAACAGCGTTAGAATTATCGACAAAAATTCGAGCGAATAGAGAAACACGTGGTGCTATTGATTTTGATAAACCTGAATCGAAAGTAGTTGTTGATGAAAATGGTGAAGTTTTAGATATAGTTCTTCGTGAAAGAGGAATATCAGAAAGACTAATTGAGGATTTCATGTTAAGTGCTAATGAGGTAGTTGGCGAACATTTCTATTGGATGCAAGTTCCATTTATTTATCGTATTCACGAAGAACCGAAATTAGAAAAATTAAGACAATTCTTCGATATTTCTGCTAGTTTAGGATATAGAACAAAAGGGAAAATTGAAGAAATTGAACCCTATATTTTGGCGAACTTGCTAAGAAAATTTAAAGGTGAAGTTGTTGAGACTATGCTTTCAACAATTCTTCTTAGAACGATGAATCAGGCAAGATATTCAATTAATAATATAGGCCACTTTGCCCTTGCTACGAAGTATTATACGCATTTTACATCACCAATTAGACGTTATCCAGATTTATTGGTACATCGAATGATTAGAACATATTTATTTAATGGTGACGTGTCAGATAAGACTGTAGATAAGTTCCTTACTAAATTACCGGATTTAGCAGAAAGTTCATCGGAATATGAAAAACGAGCAGTTGATTGCGAACGAGAAGTCGATAGAATGAAAAAATGTGAGTATATGCTCAAATATCAAGATCAAACATTCTGTGGAATAGTATCTAGTGTCACTAATTTTGGTGTATTTATAACTCTAGAAAAAAGTAATATAGAAGGATTAGTACATATAACAGCTATGAATGATGATTATTATACATATGATCAAAAAAATATGCTGTTAATAGGGCGTAGGAAGAAAAAAGTATATAGACTTGGGGATGAAGTGATTGTTAAAGTAGCGAATGTTGATCTTGAAAATCAAGAAATAGATTTTAAAATACTAAGACATAAATCATTAATAAGTAAAAAATAGAGGAAGATATTATGAATAAAGAAATAAAAGTAATAGCTCAAAATAAAAAAGCAAATCATGATTATTTTATAGAAGAAACTTATGAAGCAGGGATAGTTTTAACTGGTACAGAGATAAAATCTATTAGAAGAGGAAGAATTAACTTAAAAGATTCTTATTGTCAAACAAGAAAAGGAGAGATGTTTGTTTATAACATGCATATATCTCATTTTGAAGAAGGGAATAGATTCAATCATGAACCATTAAGAGTAAGAAAACTATTATTAAAGAAAAAACAGATTGCTTCATTAAATAATGTTCAAAATGAAATAGGGATGAGTATTGTTCCTTTAAAATTGTATATTAAAAATGGCTATGCAAAGTTATTAATCGGAGTTGCTAAAGGTAAGAAAAACTATGATAAGCGTCATGTGTTGAAACAAAAAGAAGCAAATAAAGAGATAAATAGGGTACTAAAAGATAAACAAAAATATTAAAAAGCTACGTATTATTCTATAATATGTAGAAAAATGCACATCTTCTAAATAAATATGAGATGTGTATTTTTTATTATAAAAAATGAAAATATAAAAAAAACATATTCAAATTAGAGAATAGAGAATTAATTGTGAAGATTTTATATATAACTGTTATAAATAAAAAGTATAGAATATTTCAAAAAAATATATCCTTTTTGCTTTGATATAAAAGGATTTTTTAAGAATGTTGTAAAAATAACTAAAAAAACGCTTTACATTTAAATGAAAGCGTGCTACAATATTTAATGTAAACAAGAAAATCATTAAATAAATACTATCAAATATTAGCAAGTTCTTATAACTTAAAAGTAAAAAATAGTACAGTGAAAAAACTGTTATATATCTGAATTAAAAAAGTAAAGGCTTACTTAAAAGCAGATAAAGAGAGATTATTTTTCAATATTTGATTATTAGTTAATATATAACTTTGTTGTTTATGCTAATAGATTTTCACGAATCAAACAAAATATATTTATACAAAGGAGAAGTGTATTTATGGAAAAATTCACTCAGTTATTACAGCCAGTGGCTGATAATTTATATATTTCTGCACTAGTTGCATTAATTCCGATTGTGTTTTACTTAGTAGCACTTGCAGGATTTAAAGTTAAAGGTTGGTTAACAGGACTTTTAACTTTATTAGTAGCAATTGTAATTGCATGCGTATTCTTTAAAATGCCATTCCAATTCGCAGCGTTCTCAACAGTTCACGGTATGGTATACGGTATTATGCCTATCGGTTGGATTATTTTAACATCAGTATTCTTATATAAAATGACAGTTAAAACTGGTCATTTTGATATTATCAGAGACAGTATTACTTCATTAACTGATGACCGTCGTATCCAAGCATTAATTATTGCATTCTCATTTGGGGCGTTCTTAGAAGGTGCTGCAGGATTTGGAGCACCGGTAGCAATCACAGCTTCATTATTAGTAGGTTTAGGATTTAAACCACTTTATGCTGCAGGTGTTTGTATGATCGCTAATACTGCACCGGTTGCATTCGGAGCAGTAGGAGCACCGGTTACAGCAATGGATGGATTAGCAACTTACGCAAATGGTTCTCCAATCGCAGCAGCAGAAATCGCAGCGATGATTGGACGTCAATTACCATTAGTGTCTATCTTTATTCCATTCTACTTAGTATTAATCATGGCTGGATTTAAGAAAACATTAGAAGTATGGCCTGCATTATTAGTATCTGGTGGGTCATTTGCGATAGCACAATTCGTAAGTTCTAACTATATGGGAGAACAATTACCTGACATTCTTTCTTCATTAGTATCATTAGTTTCAATCGTTGTTTTACTTCAATTCTGGAAACCGAAAACAACTTGGAGATTTGCTGATGAAAAAGAAGTTGATGAAAAAGATAGTGTTAAAGCAAAACACAGCTTAAACGAAGTTTTAGTAGCTTGGTCACCATTCGTAGTATTAACAGTTATTATCTTCTTATGGACTATGAAATCTTCTAAAGCATTCTTTAAAACAATTGCTTTAAATCCGAAGGTTCCATTTATTCACAACAATATTATCAGTTCAGTATCTGGTAAAGAAATAGCTGCAGTATTCAAGTTAGATTTAGTAGGATCAATTGGTACGGCAATCTTAGTAGCAGCAATAATTTCTAAATTTATCATTAAAATTAGTTGGAAAGATGCAGCTGTAACATTCGTACAAACATTTAATGAAGTTAAAATTGCATTACTAACAATCTGTTTTGTAGTAGGATTTGCTTACATCATGAATGCATCAGGTATGTCAAATACTCTAGGATATGCTTTAGCAGCAACTGGAGGAGCATTTAAATTCCTTTCTCCAGCACTTGGATGGATTGGAGTATTCATCACTGGTTCTGATACATCAGCTAACTTATTATTCGCTAAATTACAACAAGTTACAGCTAGCCAAGTAGGAATGGATCCACTATTAGCAGTAGCGGCTAACGCATCTGGAGGAGTAGTAGGTAAAATGATTTCTCCACAATCTATCGCGGTAGCAGCTGCAGCGGTTGGTTTAGTAGGAAGAGAGTCAGACTTACTTAAATTTACGGTTAAACACAGTTTCATCCTATTAATCATTGTGTGTGGTATCATTGCACTACAATCAACTGGCGTACTTGGTTGGATGATTCCAGTACACCCATAATAAAGAATATATTTAAGGGAGATCGAGTTCTACTCGGTCTTTCTTTTTATTTATGAAAGTGCTAACGGAAAAAATATTTTAAAATAAGCCATTTTAACTAGTATATTTGTTTACAATAAATGAAAATAGTGGTATTATTGATAAGTTAGATTTAATAATATATAGATGACTATATATTTTTTAGAAAGTAAGAACAAGGAGAAAAAAATGTCAATACAATTAAGAGACGATGTTAGAAATATTGCTATTATAGCTCACGTTGACCACGGTAAAACTACATTGGTTGATGAATTATTAAAACAATCAGGAATTTTCCGCTCAAATGAGCATGTAGAAGAAAGAGCTATGGACTCTAATGATTTAGAAAGAGAACGTGGTATCACTATCTTAGCAAAAAATACAGCAATCGATTATAAAGGTAAGAGAATTAATATCTTAGATACACCAGGACACGCAGACTTTGGTGGAGAAGTTGAACGTATTATGAAAATGGTTGATGGTGTTCTTTTAGTAGTAGATGCTTATGAAGGAACAATGCCACAAACACGTTTTGTTCTTAAAAAAGCTTTAGAACAAAACTTAAAACCAATTGTTGTTGTTAACAAAATTGATAAAGACTCTGCAAGACCGGAAGAAGTAGTAGATGAAGTTATTGATTTGTTTATTGAATTAGGAGCGAATGATGAACAACTTGAATTTCCAGTTGTCTATGCTTCAGCTATTAATGGGACAGCATCTTTAGAAAGTGATCCAAGTGCTCAAGAAGAAAACATGCAATGTTTATATGAAACAGTAATTGATTATGTTCCAGCACCAAAAGATAATAGAGATGAACCTCTTCAATTCCAAGTAGCTTTATTAGACTATAATGACTATGTTGGACGTATTGGTATTGGACGTGTATTCCGTGGAAGTATGAAAGTGGGAGAATCAGTTTCTCTTATGAAACTTGATGGTACTGTTAAAAACTTCCGTGTAACTAAGATTTTTGGTTATTTTGGATTAAAACGTGAAGAAATTCAAGAAGCGCATGCAGGGGATATCGTTGCGGTAAGTGGTATGGATGATATTAACGTTGGGGAAACAGTTTGTCCGACAGATCATCAAGAAGCATTACCAGTCCTTCACATTGATGAACCAACATTACAAATGACTTTCTTAGTTAATAACTCACCATTTGCAGGTAAGGAAGGTAAATTTGTTACAGCTCGTAAATTAGAAGATAGATTAATGCAACAATTAGAAACAGATGTTTCATTACGTGTAGAACCTAATACAAGTGATTCTTGGGTAGTAAGTGGACGTGGAGAACTACACTTATCAATTCTTATCGAAAACTTACGTCGTGAAGGATTTGAACTTCAAGTATCTAAACCAGAAGTAATTATCCGTAACATTGATGGGGTTGACTGCGAACCAGTTGAACGTGTACAAGTAGATGTTCCAGATGAAAGTGTTGGTGCTGTTATTGAATCATTAGGGCAACGTAAAGGTGATATGGTAGATATGCAAGCTGATGGAAATGGACAAACTCGTCTTATCTTTAACGTTCCAGCTCGTGGACTTATCGGATACTCTACAGAATTCATGTCTATGACTAAAGGATATGGTATTATTAACCATACATTCGATTCTTACCAACCAATGCAAAAAGGACGTGTTGGAGGACGCCGTAATGGTGTATTAGTAGCTCTAGAAAATGGTCAAGCTACAGCGTACTCTATTTCAAGTTTAGAAGATCGTGGTACAGTATTTATTGAGCCAGGTACTGATGTATATGGTGGTATGATTGTTGGAGAAAACAGCCGTGAAAATGACTTAACAGTTAATATCACAAAAGCTAAAGCTCAAACAAACGTACGTTCTTCTACAAAAGACCAAACAGTGACACTTAAAAAAGCTCGTATTATGACTTTAGAAGAAAGTCTAGAGTACTTAAGTGATGATGAATACTTAGAGGTAACTCCAGAGTCAATTCGTCTACGTAAAAAAGAATTAGATAAAGCAGCTCGTGAAAAAGCAGCTCGTAAAGCTAAATATTCAGAAGAATAAAATCTAAAGAAACTTTCGAAGTAGGAAACTATTTCGAAAGTTTTTTTGAAAATAAAAATTTTCGTATATTTTGAGGAAATATTCATTCCTATTAATCTTTGTTAATAATTATGTTTTTAATATTTATATATTTCAAAATATAATTATTTTTTCTTATTTAATTTGGTGATAGATATAATTTATATAAAATGATATAATATTAATTAGAGATAACTCTATAAAAAATTATTTTCATCAAGGGGGACAAACTCATGTCAAAAAAATATGATGTTGTTATTAAATCTACAGGAATGGGTAGTGGGGAACAAGAACTAAGTGATAACCTTATGAAAGGCTTCATTCACACACTAGCTCAAAAAGAGCATTTACCAGCTCATATTATATTTTATGGTGAAGGGGTAAAATATACAGCTAAAGGATCTGAAGCACTTGAAGATTTGAGCGACTTAGAATCTAGAGGTGTTAAAATACTTTCATGTGGAATTTGTGTAGACTATTATGATTTAACAGATTACTTAAAAGTAGGTGGACTTACAACTATGTCAGAAGTAATTGATATCTTATCGAATAGTGAACTAGTTGTTGAACCATAGTATTATTTTAAAGGCTAGAACAAATTCTCTAGCCTTTTTTTATGGAGGTATTAAGTATGGATGGGAATTTATTTAAACCTTTTACTACATCATTAATAGGTAGTTTACCTAGGTCTAAAGAATTATTATTACTAAAAGAGAGTTGTGAAAAAAGTGAAAAATATACCGAAGTATATTTGCAAAAGTACATTGAAGAAACAAATAAAGTAATTTCTTTTCAGAAAGATTGTGGAATTGAGGTAATTGTTAGCGGTGAATTAAATCGAGATAACTATATGAGTTATATAGGGGAAATCGTTGATGGTGTTAAATTATTAACTCTTGAAGAGTTAAAAGAATTAACAGGAAATAATGAAAATTTTCGTAAAAGTTTAGAAGAAATGGATGCTTCAGATAATAGTATGAATAGTCCAATTTGTTTTGAAAAAATAAATACGGAAGTTAGGTTAAATAAAAAGGAGATAGAAGTACTAAAGGATAGTTCAATAGAACATTACAAATGTACATTACCAAGTCCATATTTATTAACTAGATCAATGTGGTTAAAAGAAATTACGGGAAATTCGTACGATAGTAGAAATGAACTAGGTGAAGATGTAGTAAAACTTTTACGTCATGAAATTAGAGAATTAGTAAAAGAAGGAGTAAAGATTATCCAGATAGATGAACCGATATTATCAGAAGTCGTCTTTACTAATTCTAAATCAGATAATTCCTTTTACTGAGGTGCTTTATCGGAAAAAGTCAAGGTTGACAAAGAGTTAAAGTTTGCTAAAAATTTATTAATTGAAGTTTTAAATGAAATAAACTCTCACGAAGGTGTAATGAGTATTATGCATGTATGTAGAGGGAATTGGACAAAAGATGAAAGTGTATTACTTGAAGGAGCATATGATAAACTTGGAAAATTTTTCGATTCTCTTAAAGTAGATATGTTGGCATTAGAATTTTCAACACCTCGAGCAGGAGAAGTGGAAAAATTGTTTTATAATAATTTTTTAGATACAAAAATTATTTTAGGTTTTGGATGTATAAATCCAAGAAGTGACAGAGTTGAAACGGTTGATGAGATTGTAAGAAACGTAGAAAAAGTATTAGAATTCTTACCACCTGAAAATGTATGGTTAAATCCTGACTGTGGATTTGCAACATTTTCAAAGAGACCTCTAAATCCTTTTCCAATAATTCAGAAAAAATTAGAAAATATGGTAGAAGCTTCAAAAATATTAAGAGAAAAATATTGTAAATAAAGAAAAATTAGTCCATGAATTATAAAATTCATGGGCTAATTTTATGAGTTATTGATTCTTGATTTCTAAGTTTCCGTTATCTAAAGAGATATTATCTCCTTCTTTAACTTTTTCATATTGTTCTTTTGTAACGGTAACGTGTTTTGTTTCACCATCTTTAGTTTTAATTTCAAGCATATAAACTGGAACTTTCGAATCTTTTACGTTGTCGACTAATTCTTTTTGCTTATCACTTGCTTGAACAAGATGGTGAGAAGTTGCAGAATTAAATAGCGTATACCATAAAAGAGCGTTAGTTATAGTACTTCCTGAAAAGAAACCACTATTTCTATAGTTATTGTTTAAATAATCTGTATATTGTCGTTTATATCCCTGATTATTGTAACTATTGTAATCTTTGTTATATGAACCATTTATACTATTTGAAAAGTTCTTTTTAGTACCTGTAGTTGGTTTACTACTAGCAGTTGAAGTAGTAGGTTTAGAACTTGACTTGCTACTAGATGGTTTAGAAGAACTAGGCTTAGAACTTGATCTTGATGCGCTAGGTCTTGCTGAAGAACCTTTTGCTTCTACTATATTTATACTTGATCCACTTAATGTAGAAAAAATAAGTGTTGAAGTAAGAAATAAACTTGTTAGTTTTTTTAAAGTATTCTTTTTCATAGTATTATCCTTTCGCATAATTAGTTGTTTTCTGTAGAACGTTTAGCTACTACAGTTCCTTCAATTTTTTCTTGAGAAGATGAATCGCTTTTCACTATATTTTCTATATTAGTTTTATCATCAACTTTATCATCATTTGTTGATGATAAAGAGGCGTTGAAGTAATAATATAACCACATAGCAAAAAAAGCAATACAAAATAAAGTAATATATATTTTTAAAAATCTAGCCATATTAGAATCCTCCTAATACGTATCCTTTCATATCTAATGCACGTTTTAATCTATCATATTCTGATGCAGGTACTTCAATTTCTTCTCCATTTACTTGAGAAATAGTCGCATACTCATCATTTAGGCCTTTCCAAATATCGACAATATTGTTTAGATTTAGTAATCCTCGATTCCCGTCAATTAAAGTAATTTCAAACCAATTCATAAAATTACCTCCTTTATTTATTCTGACTAAATTATAACATAGTTTTAAAGAAAAGAATAGTATAGTAGATATTATACTAGTTGGATTTTTGGTCAAGATAAAATGATGCTTATAAGTAAAATTAATGTATATTTTTAGAAAATTTGATATAATTAAAGTAACAATAATTTATAGTGAGGACAGAACAATGAAAATATCTGTGATAGGTTCAGGAAGTTGGGGGACTGCTTTATCTCAAGCAGTTGTAGATAATGGACATGAATTACGCTTATATTCAAGAAGTGAAAAATCAAGAGATGAAATAAATGAAAATCATACAAATAGTAGGTATTTAAAAAATGCTATTTTACCAAAAGAAGTTGTTGCTACTAGTAGTTTAAAAGAAGCAGTTGAGTTTGCAGATGTAATTGTTATTGCAGTTCCTACAAAAGTGATGAGAGAAGTAGCAAAGGATATTAATAACTATCTAGAACGTCCTAAGTTTATCATTCATGTTTCTAAAGGTTTAGAGATGGAAACTAATAAGAGAATGTCAGAAGTTATATCTGATGAAATTGATAGTGATAAACTAAAAGGGGTAGGTGTATTAAGTGGTCCTTCTCACGCAGAAGAATTAATATTAAGAAATCCTACAGTAGTTGCTATTGCATCTAAAAATGATGAATTAAATAAAGTAGCACAAGAAATCTTCCATAATATATATTTTAGAATTTATGTTAATAAAGATTTGATTGGTGTTGAAGTTGGTGGTGCATTAAAGAATATAATTGCCCTTGGATGTGGAATAATAGATGGAATGGCTTATGGGGATAATGCTAAAGCAGCATTATTAACACGTGGGTTAATCGAGATAACAAGATTAGGGAAAAAACTAGGTGCTGATGAAATGACGTTCTTAGGTCTTGGAGGAATAGGTGACTTAGTAGTAACATGTACATCTAAACATTCAAGAAACTATAATTGCGGTTATTTAATAGGACAAGGATATTCGTTAGAAGAAGCTATTGAAAAATTAGATATGGTAGCTGAAGGTGTAAGAACTACAAAAGTATGTTATTTCTTGTCTAAACAATTCGATGTGTATATGCCAATAACAGAGAATATATACAAAGTATTATATGAAGGACTAAGCATTAAAGATTGTGTTAATAACCTTATGAATAAAATGGCAGCAGAAGAATTAAATAAATTTGAGTAAAATAAATATATACATTGCTGTATAAATAAAAAAATCGCAAAAAAAATTAAAAATATAGAAAAAATATTAAAAATCGCTAAATTTCTTTAATAAAACCTTGATTATTAGCGATTTATATGGTAATATTTAATAAGTGAAACGGGAGAACCGTTACTCAATAATGGAGGTAAAGAATTAATGAATAAATCAGAATTAATTTCAAAAGTAGCTGAAAAATCAGGACTACAAAAAAAACAAGCAACTGCAGCTATCGAAGCATTCGTAGAAACAGTTGAAGAAACTTTAGCTAAAGGTGAAAAAATCCAAATTATTGGATTTGGTAACTTTGAAGTTAGAGAGAGAGCTGCTCGTAAAGGACGTAACCCTCAAACTAACGAAGTTATCGAAATCGCTGCAAGCAAAGTTCCTGCTTTCAAAGCTGGTAAAGCTCTTAAAGACGCAGTTAAATAATAACAATTTAATTCAAAAAGAGGAGTTACTACTTAGTAGCTCTTTTTTTTATAAAAATGGAGGATAGTTTTGAAAAATAAAGAACAATCACAAGAACTTATAAAAACATTATTAGAAAATATTGGTGAAGATACATCAAGAGCAGGGTTATTGGATACACCAAAAAGATGTGTAAAAATGTATGAAGAGTTATTATCTAAAACAAATGTTGATCCAAAAGAAGAAATAAATACATTTTTCGAATCAGAAAATGATGAACCTATATTAGTAAAAGATATTCAGTTTTATTCATTATGCGAGCATCACATGTTACCATTTTATGGGGTGTGTCATATTGCTTATGTCCCAAATAATAAAAAAATTACTGGGCTTAGTAAATTAGCTCGCCTTGTGGAAAGTGCAAGTCGTAGACTTCAAATTCAAGAAGATATGACACTTATGTTAGTGAATGCAATTGAAGAACAATTACAACCAAAAGGTGTCTATGTAATTATAGAAGCTGAGCATATGTGTATGGCTATGCGTGGAATTAAGAAAATTGGTTCTAAAACAGTAACTAGTAAAAAAACTGGTATTTTCTTAGAAGATACAGAATTAGTTAAAGATATTCAATATAAAATTAAGTTATAGAATAAATAGGAGTAGATTATGAAAGAAAGTAGTTATATTATTATTAGAGCTGAAGTAGATAATGTAAAAGTAATCACGAAAAAGACAAATAATGAAGAAGCTCTTGAAATATTAAATAAGGGAGAAGTTATAATTCTAAATATTTTCGATAATATCGTAAACTTTAAAGTACAGGGAAGAGCGAGAATAGTATCAAATTTAG
>CAURKK010000007.1:0-34565 GCA_963525505.1 uncultured Gemella sp. | reverse complement strand
AGTCTCCCTTTTATTATATAAAAAAGATATATAAGGAGTATCCAATGGCAAGCTTTTTTGAAAGACTAAAAGAAAAATTTTCTGCTAAGGAAGAATTAAATGAGGAGCTGATTTCACTTGACGAATATGAAGAGTTCGTCGAGAGTCAGTTTGTGACTGAAAAATTTAAAAAGGGACTAAAAAAATCACGTGATAACTTTTCTAATGCACTTAATAACTTAATTAGTTCATATAGAGAAATTAACGAAGAATTTTTTGAAGATTTAGAGGAATTACTGATTCAATCAGATGTTAGTTACAATACTGTATTGGAACTAGTTGATTATCTAAAAGTTGAATCTCAAAGACAGAACCTAAAAGAACCAAGTGAACTACAAGGTATGATTATCGAGAAATTAGTTGATGTATACATGGAGGGAACTGTAAAATCTGAATTAAACTATGCAGCGGAAAAAGAACTTTCAGTGTTCTTATTTGTAGGGGTTAATGGAGTAGGAAAAACTACATCTATCGGTAAACTAGCTCATAATCTTAAAAAAGAAGGTAAAAAAGTACTTATAGCTGCAGGTGATACATTTAGAGCGGGAGCTATTGATCAGCTTGATGTTTGGGCAAAACGTAGCGGTGCAGATATAGTTAAATCACATGAGGGAGCTGATTCAGCAGCAATTATCTTTGATGCGATTCAATCAGCAAAAGCGAAAGGTTATGATGTATTACTTTGTGATACAGCAGGTCGATTACAGAACAAAGATCATCTTATGAAAGAACTTGAGAAGATTGTTCGTGTAATAAAAAAAGAAGTACCAGAAGGGCCTCACGAAGTACTTTTAACTATAGATGCAACAACAGGACAAAATGGTATTCTCCAAGCGAAAACATTTAAAGAGGTAAGTGATGTTACGGGTGTAATCCTTACTAAACTAGATGGAACAGCTAAAGGTGGAATTGTTATTGCTATTAAGAAAGAACTAGGAATCCCAGTTAAACTTGTTGGATTAGGAGAAAATATTGATGATTTAGAAGTATTCGATCCAGAACAGTATATTTATGGGTTATTTTATCAAGAAAATTCTGATATGAATGAGGAAAAAGTTGAAGAATAATATCAAAATTAAATAATAAACTAAATAACGGATTTCAATACGAAATTCCGTTATTTTTTTATGATTTCCATACTATTTTAAAAATTATGTTTTTTGATTTTAAAGAAATATTTTAACGATAAATTTCAAATATTTTTTCAAAATTAATTGAAAAATATGTAATAAAAGTATATAATAGATATATTAAGAAGGTAATAATATATGGAGGATTAAGATGGGATTTTTATCTAAATTATTTGGAAAACAAGAAGAACAAGTACATGAGTTAGTATTAAACTCATACATGAAAGGTAAAGTAGTAGATATTACAGAAGTACCTGACCCAGTATTTGCTCAAAAGATGATGGGAGATGGGTTTGCTATTATTCCTGAAGAAGGGAAATTAATTTCACCAGTTGCAGGAGAAATTATCCAAGTATTCCCAACAAAACACGCTTTTGGTATTAAAGCAGGAGAAATAGAACTTCTTATCCATGTGGGGTTAGAAACAGTTGCTATGAAAGGTGAAGGATTTGAAGTAGCTGTATCTGCAGGAGATAGAGTTGAAGTAGGTCAAACTTTATTAACTTATGATTTAGAATTAGTTAAAGAAAAAGCTAAGGATATTATTACTCCTTGTGTAGTTACTAACATGGATGCAGTAACAAGCATTGAAGTATTAAAATTAAATGAATCTGTTGATTTCTCACAAGAAGTAGCAAAATTAAAACTTAAATAGACCTATGTCTATTTAAGTTTTACTATTAGTAGCGAAATTATGAATGATAAGAAATTTTGGAAGATTATTTATCTGTATATAACAAAATATAATTACAGTATTCTATACTATAGACCAGAGAAGAAAGATGTCTGGCTTATAAATGAAGATAATGAATTAATAAGGTTTATATACAGCGATAGTTTTAAATCAACAGAAATAGATAGCGTTGTTTCTAATGTCATTAGAAATGAAGTTAGACTTAAAAAAATGTTTAAACTAAGTAGTTTAAAAATGAAAATCCTATATGTTTCTCCAGAGTTTGATGAAATCCTAGATGATTATAAAAAGTATAGAATATCAAATAGTCTTATTATAGAAAGAATATTATATAATCAAAAAAACAGTAAGCTGTTTTTAAGAGAAAAAGATGAAAGATTTATAGAAGGTACGCCAGATACATTAAGATACAAAAATAGAGTAGTAGAATTATATAAACGACAAACTTTAGATAAGAATTTATTGAATGTTAAATATAACATTTTATCAGTAGTTTATTTAATATTGTTCTTAGTAAATTATCTAGCTATCTACTTATCGAATAAAAACTCATCATTGTTTAAGTATATAGAATATAGTTATCAAAAAATTATAAGTGGTCAGTTTTATAGAATGTTCACAAGTGTGTTTATACTCGATAATTCTATGAAATTATTTACGTTGTTGGTAGCTATACTTGTTACATCTGTGCTCTTTAATAAGTCATTAAATTTATTAAAGAGTGTATGTATACTATTTTCAGTATCATTTGTTTTTAATATGTTATTGGTATTTGGATATTCTGGAATGCTTGATATTGCGTTAGTTTCTAATATTGCATTATTAGGATCTATATTCATGGAGCAATTAAGTAAGAAAAATGATAATTTGAAATTTATGTATTCAGGGGCTATTTCTATTGTGTATTTAACAACAGTTACATTGTTATTTGATACTTCAATTATATTGTACATTTTTTCTTTTATCTTAGGAGTTTTCTTAGAATTATTCTTTATGAAAAAAAGAAATATGTATATGACATTTGTCGTAATACTTAGTCTAAGTATTGTTGGAGAAGTATTATTGTTTACTGGGGTTAATACAAAAAGTGTGATTAATAGGTATAGAGTTGGAAGAGTAGATAATAGATTGGTAAAAACATATTCTGATGAAGATATATTCAATTTAGAAAAAGAGTTAACTTCGAAAAATAAATCTGTGCTTACATATTATGAACTTGGTATGGTGAAAATGACAAGTGCAACAAAACAGGATGCTAAAAAAGTATTTCTTGATGGAGTAAGTTTTGATAATACTTTTGCACCAATTTATTATAATTTAGCTGTTATTGAACGTCAAGAAGGGAATTATTCTAAAGCTAAAGAATATGCCCAAAAAGCTTACGATTTGGATAGTAGAGAAAAGAACAAAAATCTTCTTGAGGAAATGAACAAGTTTTAAGGTGATGGAAATGATAAATTTTTATGATTTACAGCAATTTTTAAAATCTTTTGGTATAATAATATATATGAGGGATAGAAAACATACTTTAAGTATGGTAGAATATGAAGTGAGAGAATTAAGGCGTTTAGAATTAATTTCGAATGAAGATTTTATTAGAGCCATTGCTATAATAAAACATGAAGTTAATTATGAATTATCAAAAGGATAGGTGATAATAATGAGTAATAAACTTATTTATATAAAAATACGTAAGAGAATAGAAGAAGATGTTATGAGAATAGAAGATATGATCAGCGCTTGTGTATCAGTAAAAGGACAGAGAAAATGTCCTTTATATCAAGATGTTATTGATACTCAAATTTATGGTCTATCAAAAGAAATAAATTTAGCTGTTGAAATAGGTTGTATTTCTCAAGAGGCAGGTCGTATAATACTAGCCGATTTAGAAGATAAAGCTAGTGAGATGTACACTACTGTTATTCAAGAAAGTAAAGCGAATTAGTATGAAACTCTTCGGAAAAATACATAGATCTATAAAACATGAGCGTCGTCATGTTAGATTAGACTGGATGGTTGCATTAACATTATTAGTATTATTAGTGTTAAGCTGCATGATTGTATATAGTGCGAGTATGATAGGGAATAAGTATGGGACGTTCACATCGGGGATACCAGTAAGTGAAACTTATTTCTTGCAAAGGCAAGCGATGTGGGCAGTTCTTGCATATGTGGCATTCTTGTTATTTTCTGTAGCTATACCATTTGAAGTATTTAAAGATAAGGCATTATTGAAATATGGATTTATTATAATGTTTATATTACTTTTAATACCGCAACTTATGCCAGCAATTAACGGTGCAAAATCATGGATTAGGATAGGAGCATTGAGTTTCCAACCTTCAACTTTAGCTCAGTTGTTTATCATTGTTTATATGGCATACATATTGGAGACAAGAAAAGTGAAATTACGACAAGTTTGTACTAGTTCAGAACTGTTGAAAATTTTTGGTATTCCACTGGCACTTGTTACTTTAATAGCAATGCAAAATGATACTGGGATGATGCTTATTACATTGTCTGTAATTGGAATAATGACTTTATGTTCTAATATGCATTCACAAAATGTAAAGAAAATTTTATCGCTTGCTTTAATTGCAGGAGTAGCAGTTCTTATGTTATTTATGTTGAAAAGTACTTTATTTAGTAGTGGGTCATCATACAGAACTAATCGTTTGAAAGTATTTTTAAATCCATTTTCTGAAGACTTAGCTGCTGCTGCAGATCAAGTTATAAATTCTTATGTTGCATTTGGTAACGGTGGATTATTTGGTAGGGGACTAGGTAACTCTATTCAAAAATTAGGATATTTACCTGAGGCACATACGGATTTTATTCTAGCCATTATAGCTGAAGAATTAGGTTTCGTCGGGGTGCTATTCGTTGTAGCATTATTACTAGTGATAATTGGAAAAGTAATTTTTTCAGGTACAAAATCAAGAAATACGTTCTCTGCTATGTATTCTTTAGGATTTGCAAGTTTATTAGTAGTACAAGGTGTTGTTAATATTGGTGGTGTAACAGCGTCTATCCCGATGACAGGAGTACCTTTACCATTTATAAGTAATGGTGGTAGTTCTATCTTAATATTAAGTATAGGGTTAGGGATAGCCACGAATATACTAGCTCATGTAAAATACTTACGTAATAACAATAAATAAAATTAAAGATTCGGATTAGGTTTTAATTCGAATCTTTTTATAATGTATTTGACATATATTTGATTTAAATTAGAAAAAATTGTAATTTATAGTGGTGAGGCTTGCTAACTTTATGTAATCAAGCTATAATAGTAAAGGTAACTTTTAAAGGAGATTTTAAATGAAATTAGAACAATTTGATTTTTATTTACCAGAGGAACTTATAGCACAAACACCTCTTTTGAAAAGGGATACAAGCAAGCTACTATGTGTAGATAGAAAAAGTAATACACATGAACACAAAGTTTTTTCTGATATTTTAGATTATTTAAATCCAGGAGATACTTTGGTACTCAATAATACTCGAGTTATGCCAGCACGATTATATGGCGTGAAGAAAGATACGGGTGCTGCTATAGAAGTATTATTACTGAAAAATTTGGGACATAATGATTGGGAATGTCTTGTTAAACCCGCTAAAAGAATAAAAGTAGGAAGTATCGTATCATTTGGTGATGGTATAATGGAAGCTGTTTGTACAAAAATTCTAGATGATGGATTTAGACATTTTGAGTTTATATACGAAGGGATTTTCCAAGAAAGGTTAGATGAACTTGGAACAATGCCACTTCCCCCTTATATTAAAGAAAGATTGACTGACAAAGAAAGATATCAGACAGTTTATTCAAAAGAAATTGGTAGTTCTGCAGCTCCAACAGCAGGATTACACTTTACTAATGAGTTGTTAGAAAAAATAAAAGAAAAAGGTGTAAATATAGCTTATTTAACTCTTCATGTTGGATTAGGGACATTTAGACCTGTAGCTGTTGAAAATATTGAAGATCATGATATGCATTCGGAGTACTATACTTTAGATGAAGAGACAGCGGAAATCATTAATAAGACAAAAGAAAATGGTGGAAGAGTATTTTCTGTAGGTACTACTTCGACAAGAACACTAGAAACAGTTGCACGTGATAATAATGGAGAAATTGTAGCAGCATCTGGTTGGACTAATATTTTCATTTATCCAGGTTTTGAATTTAAGTGCGTTGATTGTTTGATTACGAATTTCCATTTACCAAAATCATCGTTAATAATGCTTGTAAGTGCATTTTATGATAGAGAAAAAGTTATTGAATTGTACAATATAGCAGTCGAGAATAAATATCGTTTCTTCAGTTTTGGAGATGCGATGATAATATTATAGTTATTGAAAGGAAAAATTTAAATGAGAGATGTTAAAGAAAATGCAGTTTGGTATGAACATATAAAAACTTGTAAACAATCTGGAGCAAGATTAGGAATAGTTCATACACCGCATGGTAGTTTTGAGACACCGGTATTTATGCCAGTTGGAACACAAGCTACTGTGAAAGCAATGTCACCTGAGGAAGTAAAAGGTATGGGAGCAGATATTATTTTATCAAATACTTATCATCTTTGGTTACGACCTGGTGAAGAAATTGTTGAAAAAGCAGGTGGACTTCACAAGTTTATGAATTGGGATGGAAGTATTTTAACAGATTCAGGAGGATTCCAAGTATTTTCTCTTAGCGAAATGAGAAAAATAGAGGAAGAGGGAGTTCATTTTAAAAATCATTTATCTGGAGAAAAACTTTTCTTATCACCAGAAAAAGCTATGCATATTCAAAATGCGTTAGGTTCGGATATTATGATGGCTTTTGATGAATGTCCTGATTATAATCATGACTATAAATATATTCGTCAATCTGTAGAAAGAACAAGTCGTTGGGCTGAAAGATGTCTACAAGCACATAAAAATCCAAAAACACAAAGTATTTTTGGAATTGTTCAAGGTGCTGGATTTAATGATCTACGCGAACAAAGTGCTAAAGATTTAGTAAGTATGGACTTTCCAGGATATGCCATTGGTGGTTTATCTGTTGGTGAACCAAAACATGAAATGTATAGAGTTTTAGAACATGTAACACCGTTATTGCCAGCTAATAAAGCTAGATATCTAATGGGAGTTGGATCTCCTGATGCGTTATTTGAAGGTGTCTTAAGAGGAATAGATATGTTTGACTGTGTATTACCAACACGTATTGCACGTAATGGTACATGTATGACTTCAGAAGGGCGTGTTGTAGTTAAAAATGCCAAATACGCAGAAGACTTTAGCCCTCTTGATCCTGAGTGTTCATGTTATTGTTGTAAAAATTATACAAGAGCATATCTTCGCCACTTATTTAAAGCTGATGAGATTTTTGGAGCAAGATTAGCGACTACTCACAATATACATTTCTTAATCAATATGATGAAAGATATCCGTCAAGCTATTAGAGAAGATAGATTATTAGACTTTAAAGAAGAATTCTTCGAAAAATATGGATTAAATCAAGAAAATCCTAAGAATTTCTAAAAAATTAGTAAAAAAATATGATAAAAGGTTTATTTTTTACTTACTATATAGTAGAATAAACATATATATAAATAAACGGAGGTAAAGCATGCAAGCTTCATATATGAATATTATTATGATTGTATTCCTTTTTGGATTTATGTATTTCATGATAATTAGACCACAATCAAAAAGAAATAAAGAATTAAAACTTCTTCAAGATTCTTTAAAAGAAGGTGATAGAATTGTAACTTTTGCTGGAATTTACGGTGATATCGTAGAAGTAGGGACAGTAACAGTAAAAGTAAGAATTGCACCAAAAGTAGAAATTGAATTAGATCGTAACGCTATTCGTAGCTTAGTTGCAAAATAGAAAATTTTAAGCAGATTATGTATTTAATCTGCTTATTTATTTTGAAAAATTTTCTATGTATATTGAGAGTTAAATTAAGTATATAGTGTAATAAAAAATTTGATATATTATATAACTGTCGATTCTAAATTTTTATCTAAAAAAGGTTTGCTAAATATATTAGGGATTTTCTGTATAAAAATAGTAATAAATAAATTAGTTACATTAGAATATATTAATTTTCTGGAGTAGAAATGTATGGAAATAATTAAAAATTTAAAATTGTTATATTTTACATTTTCGTGTATACTTAGTAAATGAAGAGTTATTGGTTAACTAAAAATATTGTTAATTATAACCTATATACATATATTTAAGTTAAATCTTTGGAGGGAATATGATTAAAGATAGTATGGATAAAAAAATTGTTAAATATGGAATAAAAAAATTTAGCTTTGGCATAGTATCAGTTGTTATTGGTGCATTAGTATTTTTAGGAGGAACAGTTAGTGCGCACGATGAAAATAGCAAAGATAATAATATTACGATCACAAATGCTAATATAAGTAAGGAAGAATCGAGTATAGCTAGAAATATTGAAAATACAAGAAATATCACAAGTGAAAAGATACTAAACTCTTCTAATGAAAGTAGTATAGTAAATAAAAATTCTGTCGATGACTCAACTTCAGTTAATTCAAAAGTTTTAAAACCGGAAAATCATTATACAGCAACAAGTTCAGATTCTTCAAATAATAATCTAAATGTTATTGATAAACGGGTTGATGATAGTAACGATATAGCTAGTTTATTGACAAAGATAATTAATAAAAATTCAGAAGAAAATAAACAAATAAACGAGACAGCAGAGAGTACAGAAGCAGTTGTAGAAAAAGGGACTAAAATAATTTCTAGATTAACTCTTAAGTACGCTGAAGATATAGCTAAAGGTTATATAGGGTTAGAGGGAGGAAAGTATGATAGTTTAATTTATAAAAAAGCTGTATTAAATCCGGATGGTGATGATGATGGAGATGGTATAGCCAATAAGGATGAATTGTATATCTATAAAAAAGATGGTAGAACGTATTTAGGATACGATATTCATCCACGTCTTGCGGATACTGATGGTGATGGATTAAATGATAAAGATGATAAAGATAAGTTGCTTTGGAATGTTTCAGCAAGAGATATGGCTATGTTTATCAATTTAGTTTATGAAAATGATAAGAAAATAGACGATATTTTAAAAGATGAAGCTCCAAGTGGAACATTAACAAATAATCTTCAAAAAATGACAAATAATGAACTTGGACCATATTGGAGAGTGAAACAAACGTATCATCAAGATAATGGATTAGATGCGGTATTATTTGAAACGACTAATAAGTATCCATTTTCAAAAGGAAATAAAATACAAGTTCTTGCTTTTGCAGGTACTAATGTAGCACAAGCAGGGGATTTAAAAGCCGACGTAGCATTATTTTTTGGTAATGAATCAAATCAGAGTGAGGCAACGATAGAATTAATAAAAAAACTAAAAAATGATAAGACAATAACAAATTTATATATTACAGGGCATTCATTAGGTGGATATTTATCACTAAGAGCAACAGCAACTGCGGAAAAAAACAATTTTGACGCATTTAAAGAAACCTATACATTTAATGCACCAAAAGTAAAAAGTGGATGGTTCTGGGGGGTTCCAGATGCTGATGTGAAAATAGCAAAAGAATTAGCTAAAACTGGAAAAATTAAAAATTATTATACAGATAATGACAACATCATACCAGGGAATTTGCAACCTGAAAATAGGATTAGTGTAGGAAAAAGTGCGGGAGCCCACTCTTCTACATCTTATTTTGAAAATAGAATGAATACTAATAAAGACTTTAACTTTGGAAAACGTCAAGGTATGGATGGAATAGGGTATAGAGATAAAAATATTAATAACTTAAGTATAATTGACCCTGAGAATGGTACTTTGAGTAAAACATTTTTACCGTCATTAATTGATGATAAACCAGTTTCGATAATGATTGGAGAAAAACTTAATGAAAGAGATGTTCTTAATAAGATTAATAGAAATATACTACCAGTAAATACTAAATTATCTATAGTATCACAAGATGAATTAACAACTCTGGGTATAAAACATGCTAAGGTAAAAGTTTTGTATTTAGATGATAATACTAGTAATAATATTGATGTTCCAATATCAGTAACTGAAGCTGATAAAAAAGAATTAATTTCTGTAGTAAATGCTGCTCAAAAGTTAGTTGATACTGTTGTTGATTTATCTGATAAAACAATAAAGTCTGTAGAAAATTATAATCGTGCAAAATCAAATTTATCAGAAAAACTAGGAGAAGCTGTTGCTACTATTTCGAATTCACTTTCACCACAGTCAGTAATTAACAATATAGCAAAAGAAGTTGCTAATCTAGGTATGAATGTCATTAATACACGTGCCGCTTTGGAACTAACAGAAGCAGGTAAATATACCCCTAGAATTACAGATGAGGAAAAGATATTATTACATCAAGGATCTAGAATAAGTTTAGATACTGTAATTAACAAAATTGTTAAGGATAATATGCCTCAAAATCTTAGCTATGAAATATTGAATATAGCTGAATTTACAGAACTAGGTGATGTTGCAGCGACTGTGAAAGTAACATATTCAGATAATTCATTTGATATTGTAAAAGTACCAGTAAGAGTTTATACTGATTCAAAAGGTGAGTCGTTAGTACAAGAAAATAATCCTGAATTAGTACTAAGTGAGAAAGGCGATTCATTAATACAAGAAAAAAAACCGGAGTTAGTACTAAGTGAGAAAGGCGATTCATTAATACAAGAAAAAAAACCGGAGTTAGTACTAAGTGAGAAAGGCGAATCATTAGTACAAGAAAACAAACCTGAATTAGTACTAAGTGAGAAAGGCGAATCATTAGTACAAGAAAACAATCCTGAATTAGTACTAAGTGAGAAAGGTGAATCATTAGTACAAGAAAACAATCCTGAATTAGTAATAAGTGAGAAAGGTGAGTCATTGGTGCAAGAAGAGAAACCTGAACTAGTGATAAGCGAAAAAGGAGAAGCACTGGTGCAAGAGGGGAATCCAGAGTTAGTAGTAAGTGGAAAAGGCGATTCATTAGTACAAGAGGAAAAGCCTCAAGCTAGTGTTGAATCATTAAGAAGTCTAAATCTTGGTGTAGAGGTAGAACTATTAAGTGATATAAAAAATATTTCGTTAAATGTTATGTCTATTAAAAACAGAACACAATTAGAAAGTATTAGTAGATCATTATTCGTGAAAAAAGATAAAGTAAGAGTATTAGACTTAAAATTATCAAAAAATACTAGTGTGTTAAACATTAATAATAAACGAATTGTACGTATTACTTTATTAGATAATGAAAGTGATAAGATTAATATTTATCATGTAGAAAAGAATGGTAAGTTGACATTAATACCATCGAAAGTAAAGAATAGGGTAGTTCAGTTTAATATAGATCATTTTAGTTTATTTGCTATTGTTGATTTTAGTAGAACTAATGAAAATAATCAAAGCAATGAAGAAAAACAAATTGTATTAGAAACTAAGAATCAACAAAGTTTTTCTAGTGAGATTATGGATAAAAAACATAGGAAAAATAAAGTTACTAATAATGATAATTTAAATTCTAAAATAATTGAAATAAGCAATATAAATGATAAAAAAGAGATAGTTAATAATAACTTATTAAGTAGTAACAGAGATATTGATAAAACAATTGTTGTGGAAAAAAATAATTTCAAAAAAAACTCTTTTCTTCCGAAAACGGGAGATATACCTTCAAGCGAAGTTCCTATTGTAGCTGGATTAGGTTTAATTATAGGTCTTTTAGGTAATAGAAAATTTAATAGATAAAATATAAAAATCAAACTGATTGAATAATCATCAGTTTGATTTTTTTGATTATCTACTAAAAACGTTTTTCCATTCAGAACGTTTTTCTAAGAATTTCTTAGCTTCCATTTGAGCACCTTCTAGAGAGTGAGATGCAGCCCACCCGCATTGTACTTCGTTACATGCAGGAACTTCCGTAGCAACTAATACGTCTTCTAGTGTTTTCGCAAGTGCTTCCTCAACTTCTTCATAACTATCGTTATTAATTACTGATAAGTAGAAACCTGTTTGGCATCCCATAGGTCCAAAGTCTAATACATTATCAAGGTGATTTCTGATAAGTTCAGCAATTAAATGTTCTAAAGAGTGAAGATTAGGCATTTCTAAGTGTTCTTTATTCGGCTGGCAAAATCTTATATCGTATTTGTAAATTTTATCTCCATTATCACCAGAATAGACACCAACTAATCTAATATATGGTGCAACAACTTTAGTGTGATCTAAGTTAAAACTTTCTACATTCATTTTCTTTTCTGTCATCGATATATCTCCATTTCTGTAATTTAATTAGCAGATATAATTATACTATATTTTTAAAAAAATTAAAATAAATGAATATTATGATGGAAAACTTTAAAATTAAAAGATGGGAGTGACTTAATAAAATCTTGTTTCTATGAAATTAAGATTTTTGAGTCACCCCATCTGAAAACTATTATCTAAATTCTTTTCTTTCTTTTGATACTAATGCTGTTACTCTATTTTGAGCTGTTTCTATATAGCTTTCACCATTTTTTAGTAAATCACAGATAATGTTTGTAATTTCGACAAAATCTTCTTCAACATATCCTTTAGTTGTCATAGCGGCAGCCCCTAGTCGTAAACCACTAGTTTTCGTTGGCGGTAATGTGTCAAATGGGATACCATTTTTATTACATGTGATTTTAGCTTTACTTAATAAGTCACTAGCATCATGACCAGTCACGTTATAAGTAGAGTATGTATCAATTAGACACAGATGGTTATCACTACCGTTAGAAACTACAGGAATATTGTTACTTTTGAATGCTTCAACCATAGCTTTCATATTTTTAACTACTTGTTGTTGATATACTTTGAATTCTGGTTTAAGAGCTTCAGCAAAGCAAATTGCTTTTGCTGCTACTACATGTTCTAAAGGTCCTCCTTGTGCTCCAGGGAAAATCATTTTATTAATTTTAACTGCAATTTCTTCATTATTAGTAAGAATAATTCCACCACGAGGTCCTCTTAAAGTTTTGTGTGTAGTAGATGTAACTACATCAGCATAAGGTATTGGGTTTGGATGTAATCCAGCAGCAACAAGACCAGCTATATGAGCCATATCTACCATTAAATAAGCACCAACTTCATCAGCGATTTCTCTAAATTTAGCAAAGTCAATTATGCGAGAATATGCACTAGATCCAGCAATAATCATTTTTGGTTTGTGTTCTTTTGCGATACGAAGTACTTCATCATAATCTATAAGATGAGTATTTTTATCTACGCCATATGAAACTGCATTAAACAGTTTTCCTGAAAAGCTAACTTTACTACCGTGAGTTAAGTGACCGCCTGCATCCATACTCATACCTAAGACTGTTTCACCAGGTGTAAGTAAAGATAGGTATACAGCGATATTTGCGCTAGATCCAGAGTGAGCTTGAACGTTAGCAAATTTTGCATCATAAAGCTCTTTTAATCTATCTATCGCAAGACTTTCAATCTCATCAATAACTTCACATCCATCATAGTACCTTTTTCCAGGATAACCTTCAGCATATTTGTTAGTTAAAATACTTCCTGTAGCTTTTAGGATGTCTTTAGAAACAAAGTTTTCACTAGCAATAAGTTCTATATTAGTATCTTGTCTATGTTGTTCTTTTTCAATTAATTCAAAAATTTTATCCATAACGGCACTCCTTTAATTATATATTACAAGAATAATGAGTATTTATATTTTTAAAATATAAACTTAAGAAAAAATATAAGTATATTAGAAACTATGTTAACTAAAAATGTTTTGAAATTTAAAAGTTAAAATCTTAAATAATAGGTCATCATTCTATATTCTATAATGATAGCATACTATGACAAATAAATAAACTAATAAATAGAAAAAATATTCAAAATAATTAAAAAATTCTATAGAACAACAGAAATACACGAACGTTTCACCAAAAATGAAAAAGAATTTTATAGATTACTGATACAGATTATGAATAATTTTCAAAATTCTAAAAGAATATATAATAAATATACATAGATTATAACAAGTAATAATGTCAAAAATAATAAATAGTAAAAAAATTGATGAATTTCAATTGGTCTATACTTGATAACAGTAGAAATTATATAATATTTATGCTATAATAATTAACGGAATACATCTGTATTACTATCGAACCAAATTTTAAGGAGAAAAATTTAATATGCTTGTAGATAAACCATTAAAGCTGTTTTCATTAAATGCTAACATTCCATTAGCACAACAAGTAGCAAAGTCACTAGGAGTAGAATTAAGTAAATGTAGCGTTAAAAAATTCAGTGACGGAGAGGTTTCAATTAATATAGAGGAAAGTGTACGTGGTAGTGAAGTATTCGTACTACAATCAACTAGTGGCCCTGTAAACGACAATTTAATGACTTTATTAATTATGATAGATGCACTTAAACGTGCTTCAGTGGACACAATTAATGTTGTAATCCCTTATTACGGATATGCACGTCAAGATAGAAAAGCAAGAAGTCGTGAACCTATTACAGCTAAATTAGTAGCTAACTTATTAGAAGTAGCAGGGGCAGATCGTGTAATTGCATTAGATCTTCACGCACTTCAAATTCAAGGATTCTTTGATATTCCGGTTGATCACCTTATGTGTGTACCAATTATTGCGAAATATTTCAAAGAAAAACTTCCAGATATGGAAGAAGTTGTTGTTGTGTCACCTGACCATGGTGGTGTAACACGTGCTAGAAAACTAGCAGATGCATTAAATACGCCAATCGCAATTATCGATAAGAGAAGACCAAAACCAAATGTTGCTGAAGTTATGAACATTGTAGGTAACATTGAAGGAAAAACTTGTATTCTTATAGACGATATTATTGATACAGCGGGGACTATTACTTTAGGAGCTCAAGCACTTAAAGATAGAGGAGCAAAAGAAGTTTATGCAAGTTGCTCACATGCTGTATTAAGTGGACAAGCATTAGATAGAATTGAAAATTCTCCAATTAAAGAGTTAGTATATGCTAACACAATTGATATACCAGAAGAGAAAAAATTAGATAAAATGGTGCCGTTATGTGTAGGTGATTTAATAGCTAAAGCTATCTACAAAATTCACAATAACGAACCGGTAAGTGTTCTTTTTGAATAATAATTAATTAAATTAAGTTTAGAGAAGGCAGCGGAGTCCGTTGCCTTTTTTAAGTCATATATTCGATAGTAAATAAAGTAAAGTGAGGATAACTTATGAAATTAATAGTTGGATTAGGAAATCCAGGAAAACAATATGAAAACACTAGACATAATATTGGATTTATGGTTCTAGATGAATTAGCTAAGTCGTGGAATGTAAGTTTTGATAAGACTAAATTTAATGCTGAGTATGCTATAGCTTACCACGGTGGAATTAAATATTTGTTAATTAAGCCAACAACGTATATGAATCTTTCAGGAGAAGCTGTAGGAAAATTTTACGATTATTTTGAAATTGATATTGAAGATATTTTAGTAATATATGATGATTTAGATACAAAAACTGCAAACTTCAAACTTAAGGCAAAAGGAAGTAGCGGTGGGCATAATGGAATTAAGAGTATAATAAGTCATTTAGGAACGGAAAAGTTTAATAGATTAAAAATTGGAATAGATAGACCGACACCTCCGATGAAGGTAGTTGATTATGTCTTAGGAAGATTCTCAAAAGATGAAATGACTGAGATTGAAAAAATTTATTCTAAGAGTATAAATTGTATTGAAGACTTTTCAAAAATGAGTTTCGTAGATTTAATGAATAAATATAATTAAAAATTAAGTGCAGCATCAGAGGAAGTATACCCCTCTTTGCTGCTATTTGTCGTAGAAAGGAGCTTACATGATAAAAGATAGTCTTTTGGAAATTTTTAATTTTCAATTCGAGAAAAAACATAAGAATATAGGAATATATGGACAAAATTTAACAACACGTGCTTTAGAAATATATAAAGAATATAAAAATAGTAGTAAGACGACTATAGTTTTATCGCAAAGTAAAGCAGAGGCAGAAGAGTTATTTTCAATATTAAATGATTTTGAAAATGAAACATATTTATATCCAGAAATTGATATATTAAAACGTCATACTTCTAAAAGTAATGATTTGATACAAAACTCGATTAAAGTACTTGAAAATTTGGTTCATAATATAAAAAGTATAATTATTATCCCTATTGAAGCTATCTATAGAACTGTAAAAAATCCTAGTGATTTTAAAAATAATAGCTTTGAAATTAATGAAGATACAGTTATTAGCTTTGATGAATTACAGAGAAAACTTGTAAATATGGGGTATCGTCGTGTTGAGAGTGTCGACGTAGTAGGAGAATTTTCAAAGAGGGGGAGTATAGTTGATATTTTTAGTCCCCTAAGTGAGAAGCCTATTAGATTGGACTTTTTTGATGATGAACTTGATAGTATGAGAACTTTTGATGAAATTACACAAAGATCGTTAGAAAAAATTGATAGTGCAGTTATTTATCCTACAAGTGATTTTTTCCTTACTTCTGAAGAAAAAGATGTAGTTGTTGAGAAAATACTTACTAAGCTAAATGATAAAAAATTAAGAGAAGAAGAAAACTATCAAGAGATTAGTACCTATCTTCAAGAAAAGATAGAAATTTATAAAGCAACAGGAGATTTTAGTGATTTAGAGAGTTTTTCAAATTTAATTTATGATGATTCATTTAGTATTGCTGACTACTTATCTGATGATACAATAATCTTCTATGATAATTATCATAAAATATTAGAAAAAATAGAAGGATTGAGAGAGTACTTTTTAACAAGTCTGCAGGAGATGAATAGAAGTTATATTTATCATGATGTAATAGATAATGTAGCTTTTGAAAAAATTCAAAGCTTAGATGTAAGGAAATTCTATTTATCTACATTAAAACTCAACGATAAGATTATAGAGAAAAACTATAATTTAAATATTATTGATTTGGCTTATTATTCTAGTGAGGAATATTTAGCTAAGGAAATACGAGAAAAATTAACGAATAATTATAAGGTTATTATTTCGTTAAACACACAAAAACAAAAGGATTATGTTGAAAAAGTTTTATTTGACAATTATTTCTATGATGATATTTACTACGGTGTTAAAGAAGGGAAAATTTTCATCGATGTAAACAAATATCACCTAAAAGGATTAGAAGATAGAAAGAATAAGTTGTTCTTACTTACGCCACGAGAATTATTTACTGAAGAAGAAAGAAAAAAACGTCGTGTAAGATTTAAATATACTAGCTCAGAAAAAATAAGAAACTATCAAGAGCTAAATATAGGAGACTATATCGTTCATGTTAGTCATGGGATAGGTCTATACGAAGGAATAGAGAATGTTGAAGTTGGAGGCGTATATAAAGACTTCTTGAAGATTGTTTATGATGGTGGTGATATTATTTATGTAGATATAAATAATATGAACTATATTCAAAAATATACCGCTTCTACAGATAATAGAAAACCTGCATTAAATAAACTGGGAACTAAAAACTGGCAGAAGACTAAAAGTAGAGTTCGTAAAGAAATCGAGGATATATCTGAAGATCTTATTAAATTATATATTAAGCGCGAATTAAGTTCAGGTTATGCTTATAGTTTAGACGGTAGTATGCAAGCTGAGTTTGAAGCAGACTTCTCATTTATCCCAACAGAAGACCAGGTGAAAGCCGCTGAAGAAATCAAAAGAGATATGGAAAAAGAACGTCCTATGGATAGACTTCTATGTGGAGATGTTGGTTTCGGTAAAACGGAAGTAGCGATGAGGGTAGCGTTTAAAGCAGTTACAGATAATAAACAAGTGGCGATATTAGTACCAACAACTCTTCTTGCTGAGCAACACTACGATAATTTCGTTAGTAGATTTGCTAACTTCCCAGTTAATATAGAAGTAGTAAGTAGGTTTAAATCAGCTAAAGATATTACTGAAATTTGTAAAAAACTTGAAGAGGGTAAAATTGATATAATTGTTGGAACACATAAACTATTAAATGATAAATTTAAATACAAAGATTTAGGTTTATTAATAATTGATGAAGAACAGCGATTTGGAGTTAAACATAAAGAAAAAATTAAACACCTTAAAAATACAGTGGATGTTCTTACCCTTAGTGCAACTCCAATTCCAAGAACATTACACATGAGCTTAATTGGGATTAGAGATCTCTCGGTAATAGAAACTCCTCCTAGAGAGCGACAACCAATCCAAACTTTTGTGACAGCTCAAAATAAAATGGTTATAAAAGAAGCGGTTATGAATGAAGTTAATCGTGGAGGGCAGGTGTTCTATGTTTACAATAGAGTAGAAACAATCGATGAGAAATATTTAGAATTACAAAGATTATTACCTGATATCAATATAGCTTATGCTCATGGTCGTATGAGTCAAATAGAACTTGAAAATATTATGGCAGATGTGATTGATAGAAAGTATGATATGCTAATATCGACGACAATCATAGAAACGGGAATTGATATCTCTAATGTAAATACATTAATAGTTGAAGATGCCGATCGCTTTGGATTAAGTCAATTGTATCAACTTCGTGGACGAGTAGGTCGTAGTAGTAGAGAAGCTTATGCATACTTGATGTACGAACCGTTTAAGTCATTAACTGAGAACTCAGAGAAGAGATTATCGGCGATCAAGAACTTTACTTCTTTAGGTAGTGGTTTTAAAATCGCTATGCAGGACTTATCTATTAGAGGAGCTGGAGATGTACTCGGTGGAAGACAGCATGGTTTCATTGATTCAGTAGGTTACACATTGTATTCTCAAATGTTAGAACAAGAAATTCAAGAGAAAAAAGGAATTTTAGAACCGTTATTAGAACAAGATCGAACACAAGATGTTAGTTACTATGAAAATATAATTAAAGAAGCAACTCCGAAAATTAAAAAAGATATTTTTGAAGTCAAGACAGATGATTTAGAAATTAAACTTAACGTTGATGCCTTTATTCCAAAAGAGTATATTACTAGTGATGCAGATAAAATAGATTTCTATAAGAGATTAAATAATGTAGTTAGTGATGAAGAGATAGATAGCATTGTAGAAGATCTAATTGATAGATTCTCTGATTTTGGAGAAGAAGTTAATAACCTAATAGATATATGTTATCTGAAAGTTATGGCGAAAAATACTATGGTGACTAGCATTAAAGAGTTAGCCAATAAAGTAGTTGTAACTTTTGATAAAGACATTATGAACAGTCTTAAAGGAAAAGAATTATTTACAGCTTTAACGCCGCATAAGGACACACGTATCGTTGCAAAAGATGGATTCTTCCTTGAAATAGATAAGAAAGAAAGATATAACATTAGACGAATTAGAGAAATGTTAGCCTTAGTATATAATAATTTGGAGAAGAATGATGAATAAAAATAGATGCCCTTGGGCTGTAAATCCATTAGATATTGAATATCATGACAATGAATGGGGAAGAGAAACTCATAATGATCAAATGTTATTTGAATATCTAATACTAGAAGGAATGCAAGCTGGATTAAGTTGGTCATTAATACTTAAGAAACGAGAAAATTTCAAACGTGCTTTTGATAATTTTGATTATAATATCTGTGCCAATTATACCGATGAATATCTAGAATCGTTAAGACAAGATGCTAGTATAATTAGAAATAAATTGAAAATATATTCTGTTAGAAAAAATGCTGTAGCATTTCTTAAGGTTCAAAAAGAATTTGGAAGTTTTGATAAGTATATTTGGAGATTTACAGATTATAGAAAAATCAACAACAAATTAGAAAGCTACAAAGATGCACCAAGTGAATCTGATTTGTCAATCAAGATAAGTAAAGATATGAAGAAAAGAGGATTTAGTTTTGTAGGAAGTACGATAATTTATAGCTATATGCAGGCTATTGGAATGATAAATGATCATGAAAAAGGATGTTTTTGTTATAAAGAATGTTGCTAAGAAATGTTATTAAATTGGTATTATGGAAAGTATTATAAATAAGGGAATTGTTCAAATTTAGATATAACTTTACTTTATAAGAAATACAGTCTATAATATATAAGTATGTTTAATTTTAAGATTGGATTTTATAAATGGATAAGAGAACTATTAAAATTGAAGAAATAGCAGACAATAAAATGTTTGTCGAAACATTTTTAGAAGAGATAAAAAAGATACAAGAAATTCCTAAAATGCCTAAATGCGAGTTTTTACATATTGGAGCTACGAGCAATACACAGGTATTAGGGGAGGAAATTGTTGATATACTTGTTGTTGTAGAAAATTTACATGAGATAACAACATTTGATGAAAAAAGACTAAATAATATCAGTTATCATAGAATAGCTCATAATGGCACAAAAGGTGTAATAAAATATGCTAGAATTATCGATTATCTAACTATGAGCTATGATGTTGTATTAAACGTTGTGCAACGTGATACAGAAATACATAAAGATTTTATAAAAATTAAAGAAATTTTTAATGATGAAGTTTTAAAAAATGAATATAATTCATTTAAAAATAATAATAAAGAACTTTCGTTTAAAGATTATTCAACGAAAAAAGTAATATTTATAAATGATATGTTAAAAAGGATTGAAAATAATGATTAAAATAAAAAATATTGAGGAGATTGTTCAAAATAGTGAAGTGCTATACAATGAACCTCTAAGGAAATATAGTTTTACAAAAACGGGTGGAAACGCAGAAGTTTTAGTAAAATTAACAAACGAACAAGATTTACAAAATATTATTAAATATAGCAACGAAAATAACATAGAATTAACGATTTTAGGAAATGGTTCAAATGTATTAATATCAGATAATGGTATAGCAGGAATAGTAGCTATAACTAGCGATATGAACAAGATTGAATTAATAGATGGTGATGTTATTTCTTGTTATGCGGGATTAACGTTAAAAGAACTTACAGACTTTTGTATTGAAAATAGCTTAACTAATCTTGAATTTTCATGTGGTATTCCAGGAAGTGTTGGTGGAGCAATCTTCATGAATGCTGGGGCATATGGCGGTGAGATGAAGGAAGTTGTTCAAAAAGTTGAAGTTTTCACTAAAGCTGGGGAAAAGAAAATTTACACAAATGAACAAATGGAATTTTCATATAGACATTCTGTAATTCAAGAAACTAAAGAAATTATTTCTAGAGTGTATTTCCAAATGGAAAAAGGAAATAAAGAAGAAGTTATCTCTAAAGTAGAAGAATTAAATAAAATGCGCTCTGATAAGCAACCTTTAGAATACCCTTCATGTGGTTCTGTATTTAAACGACCAGAAGGATACTTCGCAGGGAAATTAATCCAAGATGCGGGGTTACAAGGATTAACTGTAGGTGGTGCACAAGTGTCTAAAAAACATGCAGGATTTATGGTTAATATAAATTCAGCAACTTGTGAAGATTATAAAAACTTAATTAAAGAAGTTCAGAAAAAAGTTTTTGAAGATTCAGGTGTTGAGCTTGAGTGTGAAGTTAAAATATTAGGTGAATAAAAAAGTAGTAACTCGAATTCATTTGAGTTACTACTTTTCTTTTTATTTCATATTATCTATAAATTTTTTATATTGTGCAAGATTTTGTTCATTTTTATTATTAGTTTTTGGTGTATAAAATGTTTTTCCTACTAAGTTATCAGGGAGATATTGTTGCTTAATATATCCTGTAGGATGGCTGTGTGGATATTGATAACCAACACCACGATTAAGTTTATCAGCACCATAATAATGTGCATCTCTAAGATGATCAGGAATAATAGATTTTGGATTTGTCTTTGTTTCATGTAGTGCATTGTCGATTGCCATATAAGCACTATTAGATTTTAATGAAAGAGCTAGTTGAATAACAGCGTTGGCTAATGGTATTCTAGCTTCGGGTAATCCAAGCATCTTCGCACTTTCAATAGCAGCATGAACAAAAGGCCCGATATTTGGATTTGCTAGACCAACATCTTCATAAGCTATAACACTCATTCTTCTATATATAGTGTCTAAATCACCACTATCTATCAGTAATGCTAAGTAGTATAGTGAAGCATCAACATCACTTCCACGTATAGACTTTTGAAAAGCGCTAATAATATCATAAAAAGCATCACCATCTTTATCATAGGCTTTGAATTTTCCTAGAGATAAGTTTAATAGTTTCTCTTTTGTGACAATTTCACCTTCATTTGATAAATTATATAAAATTTCAAAGGTATTTAATGAGAATCTTAAATCACCCGAAGAGTTTAGAGCGATTGTTTTAAAAACATCATCTTCTATTTTTACCTCTTTAGGGAATATTTCTTTATTATTTGATATTTTTTTAAGATATTCATAAATATCATCGTTTGAAACTTGTTGTAATTCAAAAATAATTAAACGTGATCTAATCGCAGGATTCACAGTATGATATGGGTTATTTGTTGTGCATCCAATAACGTATATATTATCAAATTCGATTTCAGGAAGTAGAATATCTTGCATAGGTTTTGTTAATCTATGGAATTCATCAAGTAGTAATATTACTTTTTTAAACCTTTTAGATTCTTCTATTACTGCAGTTAAATCTTTCTTAGTACAATTTACAGCATTTAGTATTTTAAATTTATAGTCTAGTTCATTAGCTAATGCATTAGCGATTGACGTTTTTCCGGTTCCAGGGGGACCATATAAAATAAATGAGAACATTTTTTTGCTTTCTACTATTTTAGTGAGAACTTTTCCATCTCCAATTAAATGATGTTGACCAATAATATCACTGATTTTATTAGGTCGTAATTTATTGATAAGTGTTTCCATGGTACCTCCTTAGTTTTTATTTCTTAATATTAATTATATCATAATTGATATAGTTGTTGTTAGAAAGTTAATTGGAAGTGTCGTTGTATATAAAATAATAAAATTTTACATAATCTTGATTTTATGATAAAATATAGTAATCACAATTAGGGGATGTTTAGGATTCGACAGGGATGCTAGTCTTCTTAGTGGCATGTAGGAGGGTTGACTCCTTTAACAACACATCAGTTAAATATAACTGGCGAAAAAACAAATTACGCTTTAGCAGCTTAATAAGCTAAAGGCTGATTACTTTGTTTGACTGTGACAAAGCTAATCGGTTCATTCTTAGCAGTCTACGATTTTTTTCTTCCGTTTGTAGAAAAAAATAAGAGATTAATCAAACTCGTTTTTCATTGCCTGTTTATCGGCCTAAGTGGAGAATTAAATTTAATAGGTAAACTAAACATGTAGAAGCTAAGGGGAGGTATTTTTGGACGCGGGTTCAAATCCCGCCATCTCCATATTAACAAGTTTAATTTCTATGATTAAATTTGAAAAAATGATAATCAGTTATTAAACTGTATTAAGGTGACTCAGGAATCATATTTTATACAATTATGATTTACGAGTCGCCTTTTTGTATATACAAATTTCTTATTAATTTAACGAATTTTATTATAAATATAACATTGTAATCGCTTGATATATATATATATATATATATTATAATATTAATATAGAGATAGAAAAAAAATACCCAAGGAGGAGGTGATTATGATGAAATTATTAACAATGTTCAAACTTGCTAATTTAGAGAATCAAGACGAAGTTTATGAAGGTGGAGTAATTTCTATTCTTCTAGCAATAGGTAGACATTTATGGCTGGGTCTAGCCAATATTGTCAAAGCACTAGGGTATGCTTATTATCTATTACTCTGGCTGATATATGTAGTAGCAGTAATAGTAGGAGTAGGATTTATTCTCTATTATCTATATTTAGTTGGATCAGCTCTACTTTAGTAAATATAATTTGTTTTTTAACAGCTGTAAGAAGAGATTTTAATACCTCTTGTTACAGCTGTTTATTTAGTAAAGTTGGTTTGTAAATAATTAGTAGGTATGCTATAATAAACCTATAATCAAAAGGAAGTAAAAAGAATGCTAATTAAATTTTCGGATAAATTTTATTATACAAAACAACGATATATGTATTTAGAACCAACTCTTGGTTATTTAAAAGGAGAGTATTTTTCAGTGATGTTTGATTCTGGAAATGGTCCTGATCAAGTGAAAAGCTTTCTTAATGAATTAAAAGAAAATGAGCTTTCTATGCCGAGTTATGTGATATTAACTCATCATCATTGGGATCATAGTTTTGGGGCTGCCTATCTAGATATTCCAGTAATTGCTACAGATAGAGCTAGAGATTCTTTAATTGAGTTATCGCAACTTAAATGGGATGATGAGAGTCTGTATCAAAGGGTTAAAGATGGAACTGAAATAAAATATAGTGCGGATGTTATAAAAAAAGTTTATGAAGATCATGAAATAAAAATTAGAATTCCAGATATGCCTAAAATGGCTGATTTTAATTTGAATCTTGGTGGTGTTAAAATTAATTGTATTTACAATGATAACTCACATTCTAATGATGCATTTTTAATTTATATTCCAGAGGAGAAAGTATTGTTTTTAGGCGATAGTCACGCTAAAAACTATTATACTAAACCGATGGCATATAATAAGCAGAAACTCCGTGATTATATAGATAGAATAACAATTCTTGATTTTGAATATGCTGTTCCTGGTCATGGTAACATATTTACAAGAGAGGAATTGTTAGATTATCTTGAAAAAGAATATACAAAAATGAGGTGATTACATATGAATTTAATGATGTCTCTCGATTGGATTCTTTTAATTACTATGTCATTAACTTTCTGTCAACAACTATTTTCAAGAAAATTTAATTTATTTGGAATATTGTCAATAGTTAGTTTAGCGACATATATTGCCTTACATTCTTATTCTACAGGACTTAGTATTTTTGTTCTATTGCTGTTCATTGGTGGACTTAGTTTAATAGGGCTTGAAATGTTTGTCCCAGGGGGAATAGTGGGCACTGTAGGTATCATTACCGTAGTATATGCAATAATTTATGTTAATAAATCAACATATTATATTGCATTTATCTTGATAATTTCTCTAATACTTGCAGTTATATTGTATTATGTAAATAGAAGTGTTTTCCATAAAAAGTTAGTGTTTTTAGATAGACTTGTATTAACTGATGCGATTTCAACAGAAGGTGGCTATGTAGCAAGTGAAAGTAGAACAGAACTTGTAGGAAAAAAACTTCAAGCATATACAGATTTACGTCCAGCAGGTGTTGCCGTATTTGGCGATGAAAAATTGGATGTAGTAACTGATGGAGATTTTATAGAAAAAGGTAATGAAATCGAAATTATACGTGTTGAAGGAATGCGTATAGTAGTTAAAAAAATATAAATATTTTAAGGAGGTAGTATTATGCCAGAATTAATTTTCTCAGGTATTATCGTGATAGTAGTGCTTATTGTACTATCGATATTCTTTACTTTCTTTCCACTTGGTCTTTGGATTAGTGCGATTGCCGCAGGAGTTAAGGTAAGTATCTTTACACTTGTTGGTATGCGACTAAGACGTGTTATACCAAGTAGAGTAATAAATCCAATGATTAAAGCTCACAAAGCAGGATTAGCTGTTACTATTAATCAATTGGAAAGTCACTATTTAGCAGGGGGGAATGTGGATAGAGTAATTAATGCTCTAATCGCAGCTCATAGAGCTAATATAGTAAGTTTAACTTTTGAACGTTGTGCAGCTATTGACTTAGCAGGACGTGATGTTCTTCAAGCAGTTCAAATGAGTGTTAACCCGAAAGTTATTGAAACTCCATATATCGCTGGGGTTGCAATTAACGGTATCGAAGTTAAAGCAAAAGCAAGAATTACTGTTCGTGCAAACATTGAACGTTTAGTAGGGGGAGCTGGAGAAGAAACAGTTATCGCCCGTGTAGGTGAAGGTATAGTTTCAACAATCGGTTCTTCAGAGTCGCACACAGTAGTTTTAGAAAATCCTGATCGAATTTCTAAAACAATCTTAGACAAAGGTTTAGATGCAGGTACTGCATTTGAAATCTTATCGATTGATATTCTGGATGTTGACATTGGTCAAAATATCGGTGCTAACTTGCAAACTGAGCAAGCTATTGCTGATAAAAACATCGCTCAAGCTAAAGCAGAACAACGTCGTGCAATGGCGGTTGCAGCTGAGCAAGAAATGAAAGCTAGAATTCAAGAGATGCGTGCAAAAGTAGTAGAAGCGGAAGCAGAACTACCACTTGCTATGGCTAAAGCTTTCCAACAAGGTAATCTAGGTATTATGGATTATATGAATTATAAAAATTTAGAAGCTGATACAGGTATGAGAGATTCAATCAAACGTATGTCACAACCTGATACAGGAGCAGGTAAATAATTAGATAAAAAGGAGGATGTGAAATGTCATTTTTAATTTTCGCAGCACCAATAACATTTATCATAATTTTTGCTATTTTCGCAATTGTTTTTGCTTCTGACAGTAAAAGATACAGAAAAAATTTAGATAATTCAAAACAAATGGAATTAGACAATGCTCGAGCACAGGCTTTAAAGGCTGTTGAAGAGATGAAAAGAATTAAAGAAGCTACTGAAAAAGACTCTAATACTTTAAGAAATAGACAAAGTTCATTAAGTGATCAGCAAGTATATGAAGAAGATATTTATGAACAACAAGTTGATAGTCCATCTATAAATAAATATCAACAATATTATAATGAAAATTATAATAGAGGTAAAAATAAATTTTCAATGCAAAGAAATTTTGATAATACTAATGTTGTTCAAGATAATTCAAAAAAATTAGAGTTTACACAAGAAAATATAGTTCGTGGATTGATTGCTAACGAGTATCTTAATAGAAATTCTAGGAGGGGAAGATGAGTAGTTTATACATCCCGTTAATCTTTCTATTAGTTTCGTTTATTATTGATAAAGTAAGAGAAAATAATAAAACTAAAGAAGATCCTATTAAGAAAGTTAAGAAAAGAAAGACAAAGGTAAAAAATACCACGTCTAAAGATCAACAGCAAAAAGAAAATCCCGTAACAAATCAGCAAACGCTAACTCGTAAATCTTTTGAGAAAAAACAAAGAGTTATAGTAGATAGAGAAAAAGAAATATTTTCAAATTCTTTAACTTTTGATAAAGAAAAAGTTGTTAATGATATAATTTTTTCAGAGATTCTGTCTAAACCGAAGAGTAAAAGATAATAAATAGGAGGTATAAGATGAAAAAATCATTTAACTATATTAGTTATTGTATCTATTCATTTATGCCTCTTTATTTTGTTTTACTTATTTATACCTTTGTAAAACAAGATTTGGACGATCTTTTATTGACTATAATATTAATAATAATTTCTATATTCTCTTTAATAATTCAAAATGGTAGTAAACCTACAAATATATTTGTTTGCAGCAAGAAAGAACTCTTTAAACAAAGAGGCATAGATTACTATTATTTAGTTTTGATGATAATTATTACATTCTTAATTATAAATCAAAAAGTACAATTAATTTTTAAAATAGCCATACTTGTATTTATCTTTTATTTATTATTTTGTATGTTATTTAAGTACAAAAATTATACATTAATATTATTAGGCTACAAAATGTATTTGATTCGTGATAAAATAGTATATAGTAAAAAAGATCAAAAAGAATTATATAAAATATTGAAAGATAAGAAAAGTTTGCAGATATTAGAAATCTCTAATAACATATATATAGAAAATGAGAAGTATAGAATGACAAATTTTTATTGTAATGATTTCTAGATGAATTAACTAATACTGTAAAGTTTATTTTAATTAAATCAATAAATAAGGAGATTAGCTATGAGAGTTGTTGATATCATAGATAAAAAGAAAAAAAATAATGAGCTAACTAAAGCCGAAATAGAGTTTTTACTGGACGGATATCTTTCGGGTAAAGTTCCAGATTATCAGATGAGTTCATTTTTAATGTCGGTATATTTTAATAATATGACTAAAGATGAACTTACAAACTTCACATTAACAATGAGAGATTCAGGGGATACTATTTTCTTTGATGATTTAGACCACTATTTAGTAGATAAACACTCTACTGGAGGTGTTGGAGATAAAGTAACAGTTGTATTAGGACCAATTCTATCAGCTGTAGGAATGGCTACAACTAAACTTTCAGGTAAAGGTCTAGGTCATACAGGAGGGACAATAGATAAATTTGAATCTATTAGAAACTTTAAATTTAGTACAACGAAAGAAGAATTAGTAGAAGTTGCAAGTAAAACTGGAGTTGGACTAATGGGGTATAGCGATAATATTGTTCCATTAGATAAAAAAATCTATGCTTTACGTGATGTTACTGCAACAGTTGATAGCATTCCATTAATCGCTAGCAGTATTATGAGTAAAAAATTAGCTATTCAATCAGATTTAATTATTCTTGACGTTAAAGTTGGTGACGGTGCTTTCATGAAGACTATTGAAGATGCAAGAGAATTGTCACGTCGAATGGTAGAAATTGGTAATAGTGTTGGAAGAAAAACAATAGCAGTGCTAACTAACATGGAAGAACCATTAGGCTATAATATTGGTAATGCTAATGAAATAATTGAAGGTATAGAGGCTTTAAAAGGGAACTGGTCTAATGATCTTAAGGAAGTTGTATATGAAATTGTTTATTTAGCGTTAAAACATAAAGGTGAAGTTGAGACATTTGAAGAAGCTAGTGAAAAAATAGATCAAGTTATTAATAATGGTCGTGCTTTAGAATTATTAAAACAGTTTATAGAACTTAGTGGTGGAGATGGTGAAGTTGTAAATAATTATGAGTTATTACCAACACCGAAATCAGTTTTAGAGGTATTAGCGCAAGAAGATGGATATGTTACTAAGATCAAGGCTGAAGAAGTAGGTAAAGCAGCTATGGTAATAGGAGCAGGTCGTGCGACAAAAGAAGATGAAGTAGATCATGCTGTAGGAATAGAGCTTAAGAAAAAAGTAGGAGATAAGGTAGAAAAAGGTGATCTTATCGCGGAAATTTATTACAATGATGATAAGAACATAGAATCTAGTAAAGCTATGCTATTAGATGCTTATATTATCGGAAATGAAAAAATAGAAAATATTAAAAATATATTAGAAATAATAGAATAGAGGTAAAAAAATGGGATTAAATAAATATATAGATCACACAATCTTAAAAGCTACGGCAAGTAGTGCCGATGTTCAAAAATTATGCGAAGAAGCTATTGAACATGAATTTTATAGTGTTTGCGTTAATGGTTGTTACGTTGCAGATGCTAAACATCTTTTACAAGGTACTGATGTTAAAGTAGCAGCAGTTGTTGGTTTTCCATTAGGAGCTATGACAACAGCATCAAAAGTTTTTGAAGCAAAAGAAGCCATAGAAAATGGAGCAAGTGAAATAGATATGGTTATTAACGTTGCAAAATTAAAAGATGGTGAATTCGATTATGTAGAAAATGAAATTCGCCTAATCAAAGAAGCGATAGGTGATAATGTCTTGAAAGTTATTATCGAAACATGTTATTTAACTGATGAAGAAAAAGTTAAAGCTTGTGAGTTATCACTAGTGGCTAAAGCTGATTTTGTTAAAACTTCAACAGGATTTGGAACTGGTGGTGCAACTTATGAAGATGTAAAATTAATGAAATCTGTAGTAGGTGACAATGCAAAAGTTAAAGCGAGTGGTGGAGTTAGAGACAAAGAAACTGCTCAAAAATATGTTGACTTAGGAGCTGAAAGATTAGGAACAAGCTCAGGAATTGAGATTGTAAAATAATATTATTAAGTGATTCAGAAGATTGTAAAATATTTTCTGAATTACTTTTTTCTATTTTTGATAAGATAAGAGTAGTGAAAAACGTATAATAAGTAATAATACGGTGTTTTTTATAGCTAATTCTAGCTATTTATAGTATAATAAAAGATGGTTTATTATGGCGTGAAATATAAATAGTTATTTTCTATCATTTCACGTGAGAAATTGTGGATGGGAGAAAAATCCCATATATAAAGATAACAAAAATCATAAAGGAGATTTGAAATGTTACCAAAGTCATTTGAACAATATAAATTTAATGAATTTGTAAATAAGGCAGTAATAGATTTAGGGTTCGATAATCCAACAAAAATTCAAGAGCGAGTATTCTCACCAGTATTAAAAGGAAAAAACATAGTAGCTAAATCACAAACAGGAAGTGGGAAAAGTCATTCTTTCTTACTACCAATTTTTAGCAAACTAGACGTTGCTAAGAAAAAAACACAAAGTATTATTTTAGCTCCGACTAGAGAATTATCAAGACAACTATATGATATGGCAATACATATTGCTAGTTTTTCTGAAGAAGATATTAAAATAACATTATGTATTGGTGGTCAAGATTTAAATAGAGATATAGAGAGAGTATCTAATGCACCACATATTATTATCGGTACGCCAACACGTGTATTAGAGTTGGATAGAGCAAGTGCTTTAGCTATCAAAGAAGTAGAGAGTATTGTAATTGATGAATGTGATATGATGATAGATTTAGGGTTCATGGAAGATGTTGATAAAATCTCTAAAAGAGCAGCAGAAAACTGTCAATTTTTAGTATTTTCAGCAACAATTCCAACTCAAATGAATCACTTCTTGAAAAAATATTTAAAAAATGCTCAATATATCGAAGTTGATAATGCCAAATTTGGTAAAATTGAATATATTTTAATTCCAGAGAAGAGTTCATCTCGTTTAGAAAAATTACATGAAATCACTACAGTTATTAATCCTTATTTAGCACTTATTTTTGCTAATAAGAAAACTGAGGTAGAGGAAGTAAGTAGTTACCTTATCTCTAAAGGATTAAATGTAGGTGTACTTCATGGAGATTTAACACCGCGTGAACGTAAACAAATGCAAAGAAGAATTAATAATCTTGATTTCACTTATGTTGTAGCTAGTGATTTAATGAGTCGCGGAATTGATATTGAAGGAGTAAGTCATGTAATTAACTTTAATATTCCTAATGACTTAGATTTCTTTATCCACAGAGCAGGGCGTACTGGACGTGCAGGATTAAGCGGAGATTGTATTACAATCTATAACAACAAAGATGAAGAAAAATTACAAGATTTAGAAAAACGTGGTATAGAATTTAATCACCAAGATATTAGAAATGGTGAATTTGTTGAAACTAAGGATAGAAATAAACGTCAAAGTAGAAAGAAAGTCGTAGCTGATCATAACCTAACTGAGAAACTAAAATCAAAAGTAAAAGTTTCTAAAAAAGTTAAACCAGGTTATAAGAAAAAATATAAATATAAAATGGATAAACTTAAACAAAAAGAAAGAAGAAAATTTGCTAAACGTAGTAACAAGGCAAACAGAGGTAAGTAATGAAGAACTTGAAAATTGGATCTCATGTATCAATGTCTGGGAAAGAAATGATGCTAGGTTCTGTAAAAGAAGCGGCTAGTTATAATAGTGATACATTTATGATTTATACAGGTGCGCCTCAAAATACAAGAAGAAAACCTATTGAAGAATTGAGAATCGAAGAAGCACATAAATTAATGAAAGAAAAAAATATTAATGATATAGTAGTGCATGCCCCATATATTATTAACTTAGCAAATACAGTAAAACCAGAAATTTATCAGCTTGCAGTTGATTTCTTAAGACTTGAAATTGAAAGAACTGAAAAAATTGGTGCTAAGAATATTGTTCTTCACCCAGGCTCACATGTTAAAGCAGGTGCTGATGTTGGGATAGCAAGTATTGTTAAAGGATTAAATGAAGTCCTAACAAAGGATATGAAACCTAATATTGCTCTGGAAGTTATGGCTGGAAAAGGTAGTGAATGTGGTAGAACATTTGATGAAATTGCTCAAATTATTGATGGAGTTACATTAAATGAAAAACTGACAGTAACTTTTGATACTTGTCACGTTTTTGAAGGTGGATATGATATAGTTAATGATTTAGATGGTGTTCTTACAGAGTTTGATAAAATAGTAGGTCTTGATAGAATTCAAGTACTGCATATCAATGATAGTAAAAATACATTGGGTGCACATAAAGATCGCCATGAAAATATTGGGTATGGTGGCATTGGATTCGATACGATAAGTAGAATTGTTCACTTAGAGGAATTTGCTAATATTCCTAAAATTTTGGAAACACCTTGGTACGGAGAAAAAAAAGACATTGCCCCTTATAAAGATGAAATCGCAATGTTGAGAAATAAATCATTTGTTGATTTTAAAAAATAGTCAGTCTAGGAGGTTACTTATGAAAATATCAGAGAAAAAAGTTGATAGAATAATGAAGCTTTTAAAAGAAAAGGGATATAAATACACAGATAAAAGAAAAGCAATGGTAGAGCTGTTGGTGAAGGAAGATAGATATATTAATGCAAAGTATGTATCTGAAACAGTTGGTAAAATGTATCCTGGACTTAGCTTTGATACTATTTATAGAAATCTGAGTACTTATGAAGAATTGGGGATATTAGAAACAACAGAGATAAAAGGGGAAAAATATTTTAAGATTGGATGTTTAGAAACTGATCATCACCACCATCATCATATATGTTTGGGTTGTGGTAAAGCTAAAATTATCCATGTTCATGTATGTGATAATTTAGAAATTGATGAATTGAAAGGTTATCAAATTGATGGACATAAATTTGAAGTATATGGATTATGTCCTGATTGTTTGAAAAATGAGGATATAAGATAATGTTTGAAGGTATTTTGCCAATATACAAAGAGCGTGGAATGACAAGTCACGATGTTGTATTTAGAGCTAGAAGGATTCTTCAAATGAAGAAAATAGGACATTCAGGGACACTGGATCCAGAGGTCGATGGTGTATTGTTACTTTTACTTGGTGGAGCTACCAAAGTTAGTGACTACGCTATGGATCTTGGGAAAAGTTACAGGGCTGAAGTTTGTATAGGCTTGAAGACGACTACAGAAGATCTTATAGGTGATATAGTAGAAGAATGTGAAGTCAGTAATATAAATATAGATGAAATTAAGAGTATTTTGAAATCTATGATTGGTGAAATAGAACAAAAGCCACCTATATATTCAGCAATTAAGGTTAATGGTAGAAAATTATATGAATATGCTAGAAGCGGTCAATTTGATATTGAGATACCAACTAGAAAAGTTAATATTTACAATATTTCTTTTATAGAAAATAGTGAATATTACAAAGATAATAAGTTTTATTTTTCGATTGATATAGATTGTGGTAAAGGGACATATGTTAGAACAATTGCCACAAGTATTGGAGAAAAATTAAGATTACCAAGTACAATGAGTAAGTTGACTAGAACAAGAAGTGGGGAAATAACATTAGAGAAGTGTCTGAAATTATCAGAGGTTGAACAATGCGTTCAAGAAGGGTTATTAGAACAAAAGCTTTTAAGAAAAGAATATGCTCTGGAAGAATATCAATTTGTTGAAATTCCAAAATATAGAGCTCAACAAGTAATGAATGGATTAAGATTTAGAAAAAATCAATTTCCAGATTACGATTTTACAGATGGAATTGTTTTTACATATAAAGGGGAAGCAATAGCAATTTATTATTTGAAAGATAAAGATGATGAGTTGTTATCGGTAAAAACAACATTTCCAAAATTAATAGAGTAGGTAGATGAAGATGGAAATATTTAATATTTCAAAAATTAGTGAAATTGAAAAAGAAGACATAAAAAGAGTAGCTGCATTAGGTTTTTTTGATGGTATTCATAAGGCTCATCAAAAAATAATTGGAGATGCAGTAAATGAAGCGAAAAATGGTTTTAAATCAATAGTAATAACATTAGATAAGAGCCCAAAAGAATATTTTGGTAAAACGAGTGAAGAATCATTAACACCATATTCAAAAAAGAACGAACTTCTTGAAAGTTTGGGGGTTGATGAGATTTATTATTTAGAATTTAACGAAAGATTACAAAAACTGTCTGCTGTAGAATTTATAGAATGTATACTTAAACAGTTGAATGTAGAAAAAGTTTTTTGTGGATTTGATTATAGATTTGGAAATAAAGGTTTAGGAACTCCAAAATTAATTGAAGAAAATGGAATAGAAATTAGTGTTCAAAAAGAACAAGTTATAAATGGCGAAAAAATATCTACAACAGCTTTAAAAAAATTCGTTCGAGATGGAGACTTCAAAAAATATAAAGAATATGCTGGTAGATACTATTCTATATCTGGTTTAGTAGTTAAAGGTAGACAGTTAGGAAGAACTATTAATTTTCCAACTGCTAATCTTCAACTAAGTGAAAAATACTTATTGCCAGAGATAAATGGAGTATATATTACCAAGATTAAAGTAAAAGATAATATTTATAAATCTATTACTAATATTGGCTACAATCCTACTGTTTCTAATGAGCAAAATAAAAAATTTATAGAAACACATATTTTAGATTTTGATGAAGATATCTATGATGAAGAAATTGAAATATATTTTTATGAATTTTTAAGAAAAGAACAAAAATTTGAGAGTTTTAATCATTTAAAAGAACAACTGAAATTAGATAAAAAAGTTTGTGAAGAAAAAGATATATAAAATTTATTTTAATTTTACATGTTATTTCTTGAAATATTATCTAAAATGGTGTACAATACTAGTGTTCCTTATTCGTGGTATAGAAACCCTCCAGGTTCTACACTAGGATTAAGGTCGCAAAATAAAATTATATGGAGGAAATTGCAATGGCAGCAATTAGTCAAGAAAGAAAA
>CAURKK010000006.1:0-42156 GCA_963525505.1 uncultured Gemella sp. | reverse complement strand
ATAACGGATATTATTTTTAATTAAAAAAAGTAGTAACTCTTGTACATTTGTATTATCTTTTGCAGTATCTATATTCTTAGTAATATTAGGGATTATAAGAATAAGAAGTATTGCGATTATAAACAAAACGATTAGCATCTCAATCAATGTGAATCCGTCTTTGTTTTTGAACTTTTTCATAATATTTTTCATATGCTCCTCCTTATTTAAGTGAGCTAGCCATATTAAATATTGGTAATAATATAACCATATATAAACCAACAATAACAACAGCTAAAATACCGAATAAAATTGGTTGTAATTTTCTTAAACTCTTATCTAGTGATGTTAAAAAAGTATCTAGCATTAATTCACTAAATAATTTTAGCTCTTTATCAATTAAACCATTATTTTTTCCGTGACTAACAAATTTTTTCATGGATTTATCAAAATATTTTATTTTTGCTACAGCTTCTTCAAAACTTATTCCATTATCTAGTTCATATAAAATATCTTTTGAAAAATAAGTTAAGTAATAATCATAATTTTCTTCTACTAAAACTTCTAATGCAGTTTTTAATGAAAATCCACTCATAAGAAATAAACTTAATTCCATAGAAAATCTGTAAGAAAAATATAATTTTGAATAGTTCCTTACCTTTGGAATATATAAAAGGGATTTTAAAAATAGATGTGGCTTATATTTAATTGTATAAAAAATGTAACCTATACCAATAATGGTACATAAAAATATTATAGAAATGAATTTTGGAATATAGTATAATGATTTAATTAATATAATAGTTTGGAGATCCATCTTAATATTAGATGAAGTATAGATGTTCTCAAATTGCGGAATTACTAGAGCATTAAACACCATAATTAGGCATATTAAAGTGAGTGTTAAAAATAGTGGATATCTTAATGTTTTCAATACCTTTTCTTGTTGTATTTTTCGTATCGTTAAATATGTTTCTACTTCTAATAACATATCTTCTATTCTACCATAATTTTCTGCAAATTTTATCTTGCTTACAATTAACTGTGAATATCCAAGATATCCTAGTATATCGGATAATTTACTTCCATTAGAGAGTTTTTCTTTAATAATTTTAATTTCACCGTTAGAAATCTCATATTGAATAAGTAGAAATTCTAAAGAATCTTCTAGCATATATCCATGATCAATTAATTCATATAGACGTTTTATAAAATATATTTTATTCTCATTATCTAGAGCCTTTTTAATATCCCCATTTTTCTTTTTCATCAGTTGTGATTAACCCCTTTTCACATGCCAATTCAAATTTCTGCTCTAATGAGTCCCCTAACATTTTATTATTATCTATATATTCATGGATATGTTCTTTTCTCAATATTTCAGTTACTAAACCTCTTTCTCCATTTGCTAAATTGACTAATCTTTGAGAAATAATACAAATTATCGTCTGTTTTATATCTTCCAGGGATAAATTTAAATCATTCAATCTATTAATTACCCCTATAGAATTTTCTGCGTGTATAGTGCTTAAAACTAAGTGTCCTGAAAAAGAAGATGTAATCACTTGACTAGCAGTTTTAAAATCTCTAATCTCACCAATCACCATAGCATCCGGATCACAACGTAGTATAGATTTTAGAGCATTATCATAATTAATTCCTGCTTTTTCATTTACTTGCATTTGAATTAATCCAGGTATATTTTTTTCGACTGGATCTTCTACAGTAATAACTTGCTTATTATTATTAGCAAGTTCCCTAGCCAATTTATACATCGATGTCGATTTACCACTACCAGTTGGTCCAGAGAATAATATCAGTCCATATGCCTTTTTTGAAAGTTTATTAATATACTGATTATCCTCGTCAAATATACTGTATTCTACATCTTCTAATTCATTTATAAATATTCTGACTACACATCCCTCATTCAATTCACTCAATGGTAATGTAGAAACACGCAAATAATAATTTTTCTCGTTATAATTATATACAAAACGACCACTTTGTGGTTCTTTATTTCTCGATATATCAATATTCGAATTAAATTTTAATAGCGATATAATCGCCTCAATCTCCCTATTAGAAAATTTTTCATATTTACTCAGATGACCATTCACTCTGAGTTTTATAAAGGATTCTCCCGATTTATCAGGATATATGTGGATATCACTGGCTTTCTTTTCTATTGATTCGTTGATAATCTTAGTCATTAATTTTTTTACATCAATAGTCACCACCCCATTTCCTCAAGAAAAGGAAAATATAGGCTAAGTTAATTTACTTAGCCTATATTTAAAAACTATTAATTTAATTTACTACATTATAACTCTATAGCCTAAGTATTTGAGTTTGTTATAGATTTATATTTCTAGAAAAAGAATATCCCCTAAATCTTCTCAAAACTTCTTCTACTAATTTACAATCCTCACTATCAAGAGATTTGATCATATCAATTACTTCAAAGTGAGTATCCGCCAACTCTTCTGGTTCCCCTTTTTCTGTTTTATACCCCACAAGTTCATCTATTGAGACATTATATAATCTCGCTATAGATACTAGTGTCGCTACATTAGGTTCGTTTCGACCGTATTCCCAGTTAGCGTAAACACCATGAGATGATAACTCTAGTTTATCCGCTACAGTTGACATAGAGTAATTGTTCATTTTTCGAAGTTTTTTTAAGTTTTGTGCCAGTAATGTTCCTTTATTCTTCAAAGTAATCCTCCTTTCTCATCTATAACTATTATACCTTTTTTTTTATAAAAAATCAAATTAAATTATAAATTTTCGAACCTTTTTTTTATACTAATATGAAATACTGTTTTCAAATTATGTGTAATTTTTACAGAAAAATTAGTATGAACTCTGATATGTCAACCTTGATAAAAAATAAAACAACGCTATAACTAGCGTTGTTTTCAATCTTTAAATAGGTTTTTCAACAGTTAATATTTTTATATTTTTCAATAAAGATGTATAAACATAATTGGCTGCTATAAGACCAGCTACTGATGGACAAAATGCGTTAGAAGCTGGTGGTATCTTAGCTTTACGTATTTCTGAATCTTGTTTTCCAATTTTTTCTAAATATTCTTTGTTAGCAATTGTTGGACTTTCTGTAGAAAATACTACAGGTACTTTCCCACGAACCCTCTCTTTTTTCAGTTTCGTTCTTATTACTTTTGCTAAAGGACAAACAGTAGTTTTACTAATATCTGTAATTTGGAATTTAGTAGGATCTATTTTATTCGCAGATCCCATTACACTAATTACTGGTATATTGTTTGCTAAACAATATTTTATTAAATGTATTTTAAAAGTTACTGTATCACAAGCATCAACAACGAAATCTAATGGCTTCTCATAAAATATTGGATAAGTATCTTCTGTGTAGAAGTCTTGAATAGCTATAACTTCACATTCTGGATTAATAGCTAAAATTCTTTTTTTCATCTCTTCGACTTTACTGTGTCCTACTGTTTCTGTAGTAGCGTGAATTTGTCTATTTACATTTGTGATATCAATATCATCTTTATCCATCAATACTAATGAACCAACTCCAGAACGAGCTAATGATTCAGCAGCAAATGATCCTACTCCTCCAACTCCTAGTATACCTACTCTTTTGTTTTTTAATATTTCTAAACCTTCAGTTCCTATTACTAATTCATTTCTTGAAAATTGATGTAACATTTTATTCTCCATATTCTTCTAAAATCAAATAATAAAAAGACTGGAAATTATAATAACCAGTCTAAAAAAAACCAAAACGCCGTAGATTCTTACCTAAATTGGTCCTGATATAATCAGGTGGGTACGATAGCCTTACTTTCTAAAGTCTTCTCAGAGGAAGCATTTTATACTGATAAGCGATTTTCGTTCCCGTTCAAAAAGTGTTAGGCCCGAATGTGAGGTAAGTCTTACAAGCGCTTTAGTTGTATATTTATATTTTACCACAGTTAAACTTGTAAAACAACCTAAAAATTTGTATAATCATGTGTTTGTTTTGTGTATTCTAATTTAAAACCTTATTAGTAAAAGGTTTCCATAAGATAAAAATATTTAAAATATTTTTCTAATATTTGATAATTTTAGACTTATTATATTTAATGTATTTTTTTTATTTTAAAAGTTTTTTCAGAAACTGTCCTGTGTAACTTTCATTATTTTTTATTAATTTTTCTGGGGTACATTCCGCAAGAATGGTACCTCCTCCAACTCCACCTTCTGGACCTAGATCAATCAGATGATCACAGCACTTAATAACGTCTAGATTGTGTTCAATCACTACTACAGTATTACCACCATCAACTAATTTATCGATAATTTTTATTAATCTACTTATATCATCAATATGTAAACCTGTTGTTGGCTCATCTAGAATATAAAGTGTTTTACCTGTAGATTTCTTATAAAGTTCACTCGCTAATTTAACCCTTTGAGCTTCTCCTCCTGATAAAGTTGTTGCACTTTGACCTAATCGTATGTAATCAAGTCCTACATGTACTAATGTTTCTAGTTTATTTTTTATCTTAGGTATATTCTCAAAAAATTCGTACGCTTCTTTAATAGTCATATCTAAGACATCACTTATACTCTTACCTTTGTATTTAACTTCTAATGTTTCTCTATTGTATCGTTTTCCTTTACATACTTCACATGGAACATAAACATCTGGTAAGAAATGCATTTCTATTTTTAATATTCCGTCTCCACTACAAGCTTCACAACGACCACCTTTAACGTTAAAGCTAAATCGTCCTTTTTTATACCCTCGTAATTTCGCCTCATTTGTACTTGCATATAAATCTCTTATATCATCAAAGACTCCTGTGTATGTCGCTGGATTACTTCGTGGAGTTCTTCCGATTGGACTTTGATCGATATCAATAATTTTATCGATATTTCCATCAATTCCTTCTACAGATTTTACTACAGTTGTGTCGATTTCCTCTTTATTAAGAACATTCTTCACAGAATTAAACAGTATTTCATTAACAAGAGTTGATTTCCCACTACCTGAAACTCCAGTAACTCCAATGAATTTACCAAGCGGGAACTTCACATTAACATCTTTCAAATTATTTTTTCTAGCTTTTTTAATGACTATATTTTCTCCATTACCTTCTCTTCTTTCAGTCGGTACTGGTATTTTTTTACGTCCTGATAAATACGCTCCAGTTATAGAATTTTCATTAGCCATAATCTCTTCTGGTGTTCCAACCGCCACTACTTGACCGCCGTGTTCACCAGCCTTAGGACCAATATCAACAATATAGTCACAAGCCATCATCGTATCTTCATCGTGTTCAACTACTAATACTGTATTCCCTAAATCTCTCATAGATAACATAGTATTAATTAGTTTTTCATTATCTCTTTGATGTAAACCAATTGACGGCTCATCTAGTATGTATGTAACTCCCATCAATTTCGAACCAATTTGGGTCGCTAAGCGAATACGTTGAGCTTCTCCTCCTGACAATGTTCCTGAAGATCTATCTAATGTTAAATAATCTAGTCCTACATCATTTAAAAATTGTAATCTTGCTTTAATTTCTTTAAGTACTAATTTTGCGATAGCATAATCTTTTTCACTTAATTTTATATCTTGGAAAAATTCATAACTATCTTTAATAGACATCTCACAAATTTCTGCAATATTTTTTCCAGCTACATAGACTGACAGTATTTCTGGTTTTAAGCGTTGACCTTTACAACTACGACACGAATCTTCTTTGATATACTTAGCCATCGCTTCTCTCGTCGCTCTAGTCATTCCTGATTTATAACGTCTAAGGATGTTATTCGCTACACCTTCAAAATATACAATGCGTGTACGCATAATACCTTCGTCATTGATATATTTATGAGTAATTTCTTCTTGATCATTTCCATATAGAATAATTTGTTGCTGTTCATTTTTCAAATCTTTAAACGGAGTATCCATATCAATTCCAAAATGTTCACACGCACATTTTATTAAACTTGGATAATATGTAGATGTAGCATTATTGTAAACAATTATTGCCCCCTCATTTATTGTTAAATCTTTCTGTATAATTTTATTAACATCAACAGTCTCATGCATTCCTAAACCATCACATTCTGGACATGCTCCTTGAGGATTGTTAAATGAAAAGATACGAGGTTCTAAATCTCCCAACGTGAAATCACAATGTTTACAGCTATATTTTGTCGAGAACAATTGTGTAGTTTCTTCTTTAACATCATCTATTTCTACTAAGTCGTTATTAGAAAGATTTAATGAAGTTTCTAATGAATCTGCTAAACGAGTTTCAATTCCTTCTTTTATGACAATTCTATCTATAATAACACTAATAGAGTGTTTTTTATTTTTATCTAATTCTGGGATATCTCCAACTTCATATAATTCATTATCAATTTTAAATCTAATATATCCATCTTTTATTAGCTTATCTATTAATTTTTTATGTGTACCTTTTTTATCCTTAACAATAGGAGCAACAATTTGTATTCTGCTACGTTCTGGCATCTGCATAATCGCATCTACGATTTGACTTATTGAACTACTTTCTATCTTCTCATGATGATTTGGACAATAAATTTCTCCTATTCTTGCATAAAGCAAACGTAAGTAATCGTAGATTTCCGTTACTGTCGCAACTGTCGACCTTGGATTTTTCGATGTTGTTTTTTGATTTATTGATATAGCTGGTGATAAACCTTCTATAAGATCAACATCTGGTTTTTCTAAATTACCAAGAAACTGCCTCGCATATGCGCTAAGACTTTCTACATATCTACGTTGTCCTTCTGCATATATAGTATCAAATGCAAGCGAACTTTTTCCACTACCACTAAGTCCTGTAATAACAACAAACTGATCACGAGGGATTTCCAAATCTATATTTTTTAAATTATTTTCCCTTGCTCCTTGTATTACTATTTTATTTTTCTTTTGCATATATTACCTCAATGTTTCTATACAATCAAATTTTATTATTCATTGTAAAATCAATTTTGTACCCTATTTTTTTAGACTCATTTAATTTTACATTAACTTCCTTATTATAACATAAATGTAATTGAATATTAAAAAAGAAAGTTTCAATGAATATACAAAAATTTTGGAATAGTTTTTTAATCTTATAAATAGATATCAAAACATATTAAATTTATAATGCAAAAAGTTATGAAGCTCTTTTACTGATTTGTTCAATAAAAGAGCATCATATCAAAAACGTTATTTTAATCCTTTAAAACTATCCATTTTTATTTTTTCCTTACTTATTCCAGCGGATTCTAGAAAATTTTTCATAGTCTCAACATCATCAGGTTTGCCTGATAAAAGATATATTGCTCTATTTCCATACTTATCTACTACCTTTTTAAGTTTATCTTGACTTTGTTCTATACTTCCACTAGTTTCATAAGTAAAATCTTGTCCTTTATTAGATAACTCTGTCAATTCTTTATTAAAGACCTTTACCCCATTATCTAAATGATTTAGTATAATCGAACGTTTAGAACTCCATTCTTTAATAATTGGTCTAATCGCTGCAATACCAACATCAGATGCAAAACACACAATAGGTTCTTGACCATCTACAACCTCTAAGTTTTTATCTAACCAACTAATGTCAACTTTTTCACCAATTTTTAAATTAGTTAGTTCTTGTTTAAACTTACTTCCACTATTTCGAGTCAAAAGAACAATCTCATTTTCATCTGGATTAGATGCAATAGTAAGCCAACGGTTATTTTCCTTTTTATCTTCAATATTAGGAACTGTAACTTTTATATATGAACCTGCATTCCAACTCATATTATTTGGCTTTTCAAATCTAAACACATAAAGATTATCACTTACATTATCTATTGATTTCACAAATATAGTTTGACTACGTCCAAGAAATACGAATATTCCAGACATTATTACTACCAGAATCGCCGCTATAATAAAAATAATAGTTAACATTTTTCTACCCCTTTTCATTTTCTTCCTCTTTCTTAAAATTACAGTTAATATGATGTAGCATAAGATACAGTAGTATTAACCAAATTTGTAATTCTATTTAAAATACAATTTTTTATAATGAATATTTTTTAAAATTCATTCATTTTTGTTTTAAAAGATAGTGACTCATATATCGAAACTTCTTAAGAAACACGATTTTGTTGAGTCACTTGCCGTATTAGTTTATTAGATATCTAAAAGCATTTATAAAGCAAAATAAATATCAATAAGCCACTATCTATGTGTTCTCATGTAAATTTAGAACTTTTGTTGCTCCCCCTTAAATAATCCTTTTACAAAATAAATTGCTAATTTTTCGGTTGTTTCACTAATATTAGGAATATCTTTTTCCGTAACGTTCATATCTATATAGTTAAAAAGAGTATAAATTTTCAAAATCTCTTCAATCTTTTCTTGAGAATACCCTTCTGTTTGCAATCGATTAGTAAAATTTTCAACTAAAAATTTATAGAATTGATTAGATGCCTTACCTTTTTCTGATGAATAATAGTTGTGTAATTCACTAGAAATAGCAGGATTGTACCACTCTGATAAAATCTTATTAGTTGATATTAAACTTCTTGATTGACCAAAAAGTTGTTCTGTTAGCTTAACTACATCACCTTCCCAATCGATATTGTTTATCATCAGTTGTCGAATACGATTATTTTCTTCTATATAGGTATCTAAAAAAATTGTTTCTTTACTATCATAAAAGTTATAGAAAGAACCTACTGCCATTTTTGCGTGTTTTGTTATTTCTGAAATTGACGTTGCTTTGTACCCTTTTTTAGAAAATACCTCATATGCCGCTTCTTTTAAAATCTTTTTTTTATCCATTATAATCACCTCTTGTTCAATGAATGAATTTTTATTTTTATTCATTCACATTTTATCAAATATCCACTTTAAAGTCAATAGTATAATACAATGTAAAAAAAAGAAAAACTTCATTTTTTACAAAATATTGAACTCTTATTAAAGAATTACTTAATTTGTCTATAACAAAAAAATAGAGTTAGAGAAAAATTAATTCTCTATAACTCTATTTTTTTTGTTACAAGTTTTTTAAACATTACTTTGTTTTATGTTACGCTATATTATCCATGTCATATAGTTTTCTATACTTATCATTTGTTGCATATAGTTCACTGTGTGTTCCATCCATCTCTATTTCCCCATCTTTAATGAATATTATTCTATCCATATATTCGATAGAGTTTAGATGGTGGGTAATCCAAACTATTGTCTTATCCTTACTAGATTCAAAAATTGTAGTTAACAATTCATGTTCTGTCTTCGGATCTAATCCCACAGTTGGTTCATCTAGTAGTAACAATTCGTTGTTTTGAATAATACTTCTAGCGAATGCTATACGTTGACGTTCTCCTCCTGAGAACCTACTTCCTGTTTCAAATACGTTTGTATCTATTCCATCAGGAAGGCTTTGTAATAATTTAGACAATTGAGCTTTTTCTAAACTCTCATTAATTTTATCTTCAATTTCAGCTTCTTCTATTCCCGAATCTAAAAGTGAAAGTTTAAGATTTTCTCTAATCGTCATATCAAATAGATATGGTTTTTGGTTTAAAAGTGAAATTTCTGTACCTAACATAGTTTCTGTTGGTTTTTTATCTAGTACAACTATTTCTCCTTTATAGTCAGTATATGTCCCAGTTAATAGTTTTACTAATGTAGATTTCCCTACACCACTTCTTCCTAATATTGCTACTTTCTCACCTTTCTTAATTGAAAGTGATAAGTTATTCAAGATTGTTTTACCTTTCTCATATTCAAAAGATAAGTTTTTAACATCAATAATATTTCCTTCAGAATTTTTTGCATTAACTACTTCAACTTTTTCATCATCTTCTTGAGCATAAAATTCTTTAACACGATTGATTGATACTTCATAGCCTGGTATGTGAGCAACTGCTTCACTAGTCATTACAGCTACACTTAGAACTGATAATACCATCATACAAAATGATGCAATATAAACATTCTCAATTACGTTATTTACTGTCATACTCCAACAGCTATAAATCATTAAGAACGCTGTAGCTCCAGCTAGTAGATTTACAAAATTTTCTCTTAAGTGAACGAATGTTTTAATTTTTCTTTCTCGTTTTAAAAGTTTTTCCTCTTTTTCTTGATAATCATCCATAAATTTATCTACTTTATTAGAAGAAATCCAATCGCTTAATCCGAAAATAGCACTTGTAAAATCACGATATAAATTATATTTAGCTTCTTTCATAATTTGGAAGTTTTTTCTAGTAATTGTAAGTGACGCAAATGGAACTACAAATATTATAAATAATCCGAATAAAGATGCTAGGATTGCATAATTCATATCATAACCAAACATAACTGTAATAAAAATTACATATAGTACTAACGAAATAATACTAGGGAAGATTGTTTTTAAGTAAATATTTTGCATATTTTCAATATCTTCTGAAATAATACCTAGTAAATCTCCAGATTTATATTCTTTCTTAAGTTTTAATGCTTTAGGTTCTAAAATTCTGTACACTCTACTACGCATTTTTTCAATTATTCCTAATACTAAGTTATGACTTACTAGTCTTTGGATATAAGCAAATGTTGATTGTGATAGTGAGAAAGTTCTAGTTAATACAGTTGGAACTTGTAACATTAGGATATTACCTATACGTAATGAAGATTTACTAATTAAAAATCCAGATACATACATTAACGCTGCTCCACTAATAACAGACATTAATCCTAAAAAGACAACTCCACTCATTACCGCTTTATTCTCTTTAAGTTCTTTTCTTACAATTGAATTATTTTTCACTATAGCTACCTCCTACTAGATTAGCTTTTAACTCATCAAATCGAGGTGAATTTTTAAATTCTACAACTTTGGCGAAATCACTAACCCTTCCTTGTTCTAGATTTAACACATAATCTACATTATTTAACCAGTGTAGTCTATGTGTAGCTATAATAACTGTTCTTCCTTTAAATAACTCTAACAGTTTTTCTTTAATTTCGAACTCTGTTTCAATATCCAGATGACTAGTAGGTTCATCTAGAATAATTATTTCTCTATTACTTATTAGAGCTCTGGCAATAGCTATACGTTGTGCTTGACCACCACTTAACTCTTGTCCACCTTCGCCGATACTAGTATCAAATCCTTGTGGAAGAGTTGAAATAAATTTATCTAATCCTACTAATTCACTAATTTCTTTTAAAAACTCTTCACTAACATTTTCATCAGTATAGAATAAAATGTTATTACGAATTGTATCTGGGAATATATATGGAAACTGTGAAATATACGAAATATTATTTGACCAGTGCACATTTTTTAAGTTTGTAACTTCATCATTAATTAATATTTCACCTTCACTTTGTTCATTAAATCCTGATAATATTGAGATTAATGAAGTTTTACCACTCCCACTTTGTCCTACAAGACAAATTTTCTCACCCTTGTTTATTGACAAAGTAATATTGTCAAGAATTTTCTTCTCATCTTTAATTAAACCTATATTTTTTAGTTTAATACTATCTACGCTCTCAATAGAAGTTTTCTCAGATTTATTTTTCTCATTGTCAATTATCATTCTGTTAATATCTTCATAAGCCATTTGTCCATCAAGTGTTGCATGATAATCTGTTGCTGCTTGTTTCATCGGTAGGAAAAATTCTGGTGCTATTAGTAATACAGTAAGTGATGGTAATAGCACTGTACTTCCATCTAATAGTAGTATCCCTAATCTAACAGCTAAAAGAGCAATGGCAATAGTTGTTAAGAAATCTAAAGCGAAACTATTCAAGAATGCTACACTAAGTGTTTTCATAGTACTTTGACGATACTCTTTATTTTTCTTCTCCATTATTGGTAAATAATTTTTACTTACCCCTAAGAATTTAAGTGTTTCTACTCCTCGAATTGTATCGATAAAGTTATTCGAAAGAGCTCTATATTTTTTATACTGTCTATTCGCCATGTCTCTAGCATTAATTCCTAATAGTATCATAAAAATAACGATAACTGGTATTACAGATATTATCATTAATGCAGATACATAATCTGTATAAAATATAAATATAACTACTAAGGTTGGGATAATAGCTCCACGGATTTGTTTTGATACATTCAGTTCAAAATATTGTTTTACTTTTCCAATACCATCAATTGCTAAAGTTACTAATTTCCCTGATCCTTCTCTTGATGTAAAATCAGGACCTAAGTCAAAGTAACTCTGAAGTAATTTTTTTCTAAGATCTCTTTCAAACTTAATAGCGTGATTTTCTGTAAAATATTGTTGTAAGTGCAAGAACACTATTCTAAATATAAAACCTATTAAAAAAAGGACACTATCTCTTACAACATTATCATAATTTTTATCAAATAGCCCCACTATAGCTTTTGATAAAAAAGCAGCTTGTATAATTATACAAGCTGCTTCGAATATTGATAATATTAATAGTGTCAATGTAAGACTTTTTTTAACAGGAAGTTTTAATTTTGCTTCCTTTTTTTTCATTGACTAATACTCCAATTCATCTTCTTTAGTTAGTCGTTTTCTAAAAATAGAATATGACCAAACTTGATATCCTAATACGAATGGCAATAGGAATAATGCAACTATTGTCATAAGTCTTAGAGTGTATACTCCACTCGCAGCATCATAAATAAATAGTGATTGACTAACATCATTACTGTTTATAATAGCACGTGGGAACATACCAGCGAAGACACTTAGAGTTAGGAACGCTAAAGTTCCTGATGTACTTAAGAATGCACCTAAGTCACGACCTTTGAAGTTTAAAACAAATGATAACACGAAGAATGCTACTGCTATTAAAGCTAATACTAAACCAACGTAGTAGTTTGTTGTGAAAATATCTGTTTTAATTAAAGCCCAAATTGCGAATACTAATGTTACTACCGCAGCAAATGGGAATAGTAATGCAGATGTTGCACGAGCTGCGTTTCTTAATTCTCCTGTAGTTTTAAGAGCTAAGAATTGTGCTCCGTGAACTAACATAAGAAGTAACATCATTACTCCACCTAGAATAGTAAATGGTGATAATAATCCTAAGAAACCGTCAACTAAGTTTTTCTTAGCGTCTAGGTTTGCTCCTGTCATGAAGTTAGCTACTGCAACTCCCCATAATACTGGAGGAAGTAAGCTACCAACAAACATTGCTATATCGAATGATTTAATCCAAGCTCTATTATCTCCTAATTTACCTCTAAATTCAAATGATACGCCTCGTAAGATTAATGCAACAAGCATTAATACAAATGCAATATAGTATCCACTGAATAATTTACCATACCAGATAGGAAACGCTGCGAACATCGCTCCACCACCTGTTAATAACCAAACTTCGTTTGCATCCCAGAAAGGACCAATTGTATTGAAGTAAACACGTTTATCTTCATCAGTTTTACCTAGTACTTGAGCTAGTACCCCAACTCCGAAGTCATATCCTTCTAATACGAAGAATCCTGTAAATAGTATTGTAATAAGTAAGAACCATATATTTGGTAAAGCTACTGACCAATCCATACTATGCTACCTCCTTCACAGTTGTTTCTTTTTTATTCATCATATATCTAAATGCGATAAACTGTACAATACCTAAAATTGTATATAAAGCACAAAATACTAATAGTGAGAATAATACTGAACTTGCTGAGTTAGGTGAAACTCCAGCATCAGTAGTCATAACTCCAAAGATTAAAAATGGTTGACGTCCCATCTCTGCCATTACCCAACCACATGCAGTAGCAACCTCTGCCACTAATAGCATCCATGGCATAAGTTTTAGGAACCAACGTTTTTTAGTTTCAATTCGCTTAAATGAGAAAATTGTTCCAAGCAATGCTGCAAAGAATAAAATAAATGCTGAACCAGACATAACCCTGAATGAATAATAAATTGTTGGGACATGTGGGGTATAATCAATGTGCTTCCCAAATACTGGATAATACTTCTCATCCATTTCTTTTTGGAGTGTTTTCATTCCCTTCAAACTACCTTCAAACTTATCATATGCTAAGAAACTTAACATACTAGGAACTTCAATATAATGCTCTGCTTTTTGTTGTTTTTGATCAATTTTTGCTAATACAGAAAATGGTGCCGAATTGCCTGTGTCTTCATACAACGCCTCAGCTGCAGCAACCTTCATTGGATACTCTCTTACTAAATACTGCATTTGTGAATGTCCTGTCCACAGTAAACCAGTAGATCCAATTAGCGCACCAATAATTGACACTTTAAATGCTTTTCTAAATATTGCAACTTCATGTTTACGTAACATTTTCCAAGCTGCAATACCTGCAATAGTAAATGATCCTACTGTTAATGCCATAGTTAATACGTGAGGGAATTGATTCCATAAATATGGATTTTTTACAATTGCGAAGAAGTCAATCATTTCTGCTTTTTTACCAATAACATTATTTTCAACATACTTAACTCCTACTGGATGTTGCATAAATGAGTTAGCTGATAAAATCCAGAACGCTGACATAACTGTACCGATACCTACTAACCAAATACACATTGCATGTAATTTTTTGTTAATTTTCTCCCAAGAGAAAATCCAAATACCGATAAATGTAGACTCAAGATAGAATGCAAGTAATGCCTCTACCGCAAGTGATGGTCCAAAAACATCCCCTACGAATGAAGAATATTCAGACCAGTTCATACCAAATTGGAACTCTTGTAGGATACCTGTAACAACCCCAACAGCGAAGTTAATTAGGAATAAATGACCAAAGAACTTCGTAATTCTTTTGTAATGCTCATCGCCAGTTTTAACATAAATACTCTCAAAAATCGCGATTAAGAATACCATACCTATTGTAATAGGTACAAAGAAGAAGTGGAACACTGTTGTTGCTGCGAATTGTATCCTTGCAAGTAATAGTGGATCCAACATAGATATACCTCCTTTAAAAATATTAAATTATATTTAGTGCAAATATTTATATTATTATTGTATAACATAGTTTTTATTATAGCAAAACAAAAATGATAAAAAGTAGTATTTTTCCTACATTTTACCATTTTTCGTTCACAATTTGTACACGAATTACAATAAAATCATTATTATCGCCTTGTTAAACTTTATATTTTTAAATTTTTTTCTTATTTTATCCGTGCGTTACTCCCAAGAACAAACTAATAGTTAGTATGACTAACACTAATATACAAATTCTTATAAAGTTACTATCCTTCTCCATAATATATACATATAATAAACCTAATATTCTAAGTACTGGTGTTAATATTAAAAGGAATATTCCAAACATAAGATATGAATAGTAATTTAAACTAAATAGACCAGATAACATTTCTGAAAATGTATATCTATCTGCAGTTAGTATATTTTCAGCTCCATTTATAAAACTTAATATTATACCTGTTATAATAAAGAATGAACTAATAAAAACTCCTGTTTTTATTATATTAGATATAACAATGTTAATGTCTCTTTTATTCTCCATATTAAAGTACCCCCACTCCTTTTAAGAACATATTAACTATCGTAAATAATAGAATTGGTAGGAAAATATATCTTATATATTTAGCATCCAATCTTTGCATTACTTTTGCACCTGTTCTTGATCCTATTAGTGTTCCTAATGCTATTGGAGCTGCAATAGCTGGATTAATAGTACCATTAAAGAAATATATTAACGCACTTGCTGTTGCAGTAACCCCCATCATGAAGTTACTCGTCGCTGTACTTACCTTTATAGGCAATTTCATATAAGTATCTAAAGCTACAACTTTAAACGCACCACTACCAATCCCTAACAGTCCACTAGCAAACCCAGCACCAAACATAACAAGTGATCCTTGAGGGACATTAGTAACATTATACTTTACAGTTTTACCTGTAGCCTTATCGTAGTATGTTGAATTTAATTTATATTTATCGGCATACTTATCATTTTCTACTTTATCTTCTTCTCTTTTTCCCTTATTTATTAAACCTGTTTTCTTCAACATTCCATAAAAAGAATTTAACAATATTAAAGAGAAGAAAATGTACAGTAATTTAGATGAAAAAATCCCTGCCATAAGGGCTCCTACGACCCCTCCAGCTGTTGTAAATATCTCTAGTAACATTCCCACTCTCATATTACTAACATGATCTTTCACGAATGCTATAGCCGAACCACTACTTGTCGCTATCACTGCAACGATACTGGCTCCAATTGCATATTTTATATCTATGCCAAATAAGATTGTCAATGCTGGGGTGATAATTATTCCTCCACCTAATCCTACTAAAGAACCTAGAAATCCTGCTAGAACAGCTATTATCATAAATTGTATTATCTCAATCATAAATTCTCCTTCTAATCTTTAGAATATATTACTAATACATTTGAACTTACTTCCAACTCAATTGCTTTTTCATTAACAAATTCGTTACTCGTTGCATTAGGACGATTTAGAGTCAAGATCAAATTTTCTACTTCGTATTTAGAATTTTTTATAGTCATCATAGTATTTTCATATATCGGAACAATTGAAAAATACTTATACCCTTCATTTTTTTCAAATATATTATTACCTTTATGGGCTACCATTATTATATTATTATCGTCAATAATACTTATTTTGACATTATTATATTTTTCATTATTTAGCAACAAGATATTACCAAAAAAGTGATCTAATCTTCTTCCTGTAGCCCCATAAATATCTATTTCCTCAATAGAATCAAATAATTCTAATATATTTTCTAAAGCAAAGTCTGCATCGGTTAAATCCTCACTATCTTTTACTCTATAGTACTTAGATTTTTCTTCTACTTCTTTTCTTTGTTCAGAATTTATTGAATCAAAATCTCCACAACTTAACAATGGATTAATCCCTTTATCAAGCAAGTACAATGCTCCTTTATCTACCCCACACCATAAATCAGATGAAGGTAATTTTTCTGGAAATACCCCACCTAACATTATACTTATTTTTTTTGTATTCATTATTTTAACAACTCACCTAATGTTTTTTCTTTATCGCTTGCTCCAAATAAAAATGAACCACAAACTAATAAGTCTGCACCTTTATCTCGACAGGCTTTAGATGTTTCTACGTTTACTCCACCATCTACTTCTATTAAGAAGTTATAATTTTTTTCTTCTCTAAGTTTTGCTAATTCTTCTATTTTCTCAAGCATTTCTGGAATGAACTTCTGACCACCAAATCCTGGGTTTACTGTCATAATTAAAACATAATCTAATTTTGGTAATAGATATTTAATACTCTCGATTGGTGTTTGAGGGTTCAATACAATACCAGCTTTTTTTCCATTATCTTTAATTACTTGTATTAATCTATCTGCATGATTAGTGGCTTCAATATGGAAAGATACCATATCACATCCAGCTTTACAAAATTGTTCTACGTAATTTTCTGGATTAGCAATCATTAGATGACAATCAAAAACTTTATCTGTTTTAGGTCGAATTGCTTCAATTATTGGAAATCCAAAAGAAATGTTAGGAACGAAATTCCCATCCATTACATCTATATGAAACATATCAATTCCTATATTTTCTAATTCTTTAATGTCTCTTTCTAAATTAGCAAAATCTGCTGATAAAATTGAAGGTAAAATTTTCTTCATCTTATCTCTCCTTTATATATTTTCTTTTTTGATTTTGTTTTTCCGTAAATAATACTTTGTAGTCTTCATAACGACTTTCTAATATTTCTTTACTTTCTACCGCTTCTTTTACACCACATTGAATTTCCTCCATGTGATTACATGGTTTGAATTTACAATCATAGTCATGAAACTCTCTAAATAAGTATTGTAGATCTTCTTTTTCAATAAATGTAATATCAAGTGAAGAAAATCCTGGTGTGTCTGCGATATAAAAATCATCAATTTGATAAAATTCCGTATGCCTTGTTGTGTGGCGCCCACGTCCTAAATGTTTCGAAATTTCTCCTGTTTCGATATCTAAGTGCTCTGCTAGTTTATTAATGAACGTAGATTTTCCTGCTCCTGATTGACCTGATATCGCTACATACTTATTAGAAATAACCTCTTTTAATTTGTCAATATCTTCTTCAGAATTCGTAAATACTTGATATCCTATTTCATAATAGTAATTTATTATTTCTTTCATCTTTTGCAGTTCATCATCATTTAATAAATCTAATTTAGTAAAAATGATAATAATATCTACATTACTATTTTCATTTAAACAAATTGTTTTATTTAGTAGCTTACTCGAAAACTCAGGATCTTTAACAGATACTACAATAATACTATAATCTATATTCGCAACCTTAGGTCTTAGTAATTCATTTTTTCTTTCTAAAATTTCTACTACATATCCTGTATTATTATCACTTAATTGAATTTTTACATCATCACCTACTAGTGGCGTAATATTTTCATTTCTGAAGTTACCTCGTGCTCGACATGTAACAATTTCTCCAGAACAATTAACATAATAAAATCCACTAAGTGCTTTTAATATTTTTCCTTCTTTTGTCATGTTCCTCCTATACCTTATTGGTATTTTCTTTAACTACTTGTTTAGTTTCTCTTTTATGTCTGCTTTAGTTTTTTCTGCTAATCTTAACATTTCTATAGAGTGCTCTTCAGAAAGTTTTGTCATAGTGTCTCCTGACACCATTCTTGCTACTTCAGCAATTTTCTCTTCTTCAGTTAACTCTCTAATTACAGTTAAAGTTCTCTTATCTATTATTTCTTTACTGATTAGTAGATTTGTATCTGCTAAGGCTGTAGTTTGAGGTAAGTGCGAAATACAAAGTACTTGCGATCCTACACCAAGTTGGTACATTTTTTCGGCCATTCTTTGTGATACTCTTCCACTTACTCCAGTATCAATTTCATCGAATATTATCGAAGTAGCTTCTATACTTCTTGAGAAGATTATTTTTAGGGCTAACATCACCCTTGAAAGTTCTCCGCCCGAGGCAACTTTAGATAATGATTTTAAAGGTTCTCCTAAGTTAGCACTAATTAGAATCTTGATATCATCTTTTCCTGTTGTTGAAAATTCTTTTTCTTTAAAGTCGACTTTAATAGTACTTTTTTCCATGTATAAGAATTTCAACTCATCTTGTATAAGTTTCTCTAGTTTTAAAGCTGTTTCTTTTCTTATTGAACTCAACTCTTCAGCTAGAATCGTCAGTTCTTCTTCGATTTTTTTACTTTCTTCTAAATAATTTTCAAAGTTTTCTTCATAGTTTTCTAGTTCGTCTAATTCTTCTTTTATTGTTTCCGTAAAAACTATAAGTTCATTAAGTGGTTTAGAATATTTTTTCTCTAATGTTTTTATTTTATCTAATCTATAAATTAAACGATCTAATTTCTCTTCATCGTATTCAATTACATCAGTATAACTAGAAACTTCGTATTTCAAATCATCAAGTATATAATATAAATTTGTAATCTCTTCATACTTTTCTTCAAAGTTAGAATTATATCTACTTAGCTCACCTAGATTAGATCTAATTTCTGCAAGTTTTGATAATACTCCGTACTCTCCATCAATACCATCTGTAATACTATGAGCAAGTGTATTTACTTTTTCGAAATTCTCTAAGTAATCAATATCCTTTTCAAGATCTAAATCCTCATCTTTTTTAAGCTTCATCTGACTTAATTCTTTATACTGAAATTTCAAGAAATCAACTTTTTGAAGGACATCACTTTCTTGTTGTTTTAAATTATCAATTTTATCTTTGATTACTTGGTATTCTTTAAACTTTTCTTTATATTTTAAATATACAGGTTGAATTTTTTCTCTATTAAATGAATCTACCAAGTTCAGGTGATTTTTTTCTACTAATAATACTTGATTATCGTGTTGTTCATGAATATCTAATAAATGAGCAGCTACTTTTTTTAATGTAGATAGATTAACTATTGTTCCGTTAATTCTACATACACTCTTTCCACTGCTATAAATATCACGACGAACCACAATAACCTCATCTTCAAGGTCTAAATCAAGTTCATTAAAAATTTTCTTAACTTCTTTACTCTTAGGAAAATCAAATACACCTTCAACACTCGCCTTCTCTTCACCGTAACGAATATAAGACGTCGATGTTCTTTGACCAGACAATTGTGAAATTGCCGCTAGAATCATTGATTTCCCTGCACCAGTTTCTCCACTTAAGACAGTTAAACCATTTTTAAGTTCTATAGTAGCTTTTTCAATTATTCCAAATTGCTTAATATTTAACTGAATTAACATCTGTTCCTCCTCTATTTAAAGTGATTATGAGCATTATTTACAATATGCTCTATATTGATTTTACTATTTTCTACTTCTTTATCTGCATTGTATTTAAGAAGCATTAAGAATTCAATATTCCCTTCTCCACCTGTTATTGGAGAATAAGATAGATTTGTCATACTAAATCCAACACTATTTGCTAATAGTAATACTTTTTCTACTACTTCTAATTGGACTTTTTTATCTCGAACAATTCCACCTTTTCCTACCTTATCTTTTCCAGCTTCAAATTGTGGTTTTACAAGTGCACAAACTTCTCCATCATCTTTTATAATTTCAGCAAGATTTGGTAGTATTAATGATAATGAAATAAATGAAACGTCAATTGAAGCAATATCAATTTCATAAACATCAAAATCTTCTTTAACAGAATGCCTGAAGTTAGTTTGTTCCATTACTTTTACACGTTCATCATTACGTAGTTTCCACACAAGTTGATTAGTACCAACATCTAGCGCATATACAAATTTCGCTCCGTTTTGTAACGCACAGTCTGTGAATCCTCCAGTTGACGAACCAATATCGATCATTACTTTGTCTTTAACATCAAAGTTCAATTCATTAATTGCCTTTTCTAATTTAAGTCCTCCACGACTTACATAAGGCATCTGTTTTCCTTTAATTCTAAGTTCTGCAGTTGACTCAACCTTCTCCCCTGCTTTATCAATTCTAATATTATCATTATATACAATACCAGCCATAATAGCTCGTTTTGCTTTTTCTCGTGATTCAAATAATCCTTGACTTACGCAAAGGACATCTGCTCTTTCTTTCGCCATAGTTACCTCTTTTTTATTTACTAAGTGTGCAATTTCAAAATAAATATTAATTTTGAAATTGGCACAGTCTTTCCTTTTAATTTTACCATATTAATCGTATTTTATCTATGAGAATGGCATGTTTATATATACTTTATACAAATTTAAGTATAATTTCATTTCTAATTTAGTCATTGTTCAGAAATAAAGAGCAACCTATGGAATTTTTCCCAAATAGATTACCCTTTTATATTAATATTCTATTTTACTTTTTTTATGTTCCAAATATCTTTAGCATATTCTTCTACCGATCTATCTGCAGAGAAGATACCAGCATTAGCTGTATTTACTAAACTCATTTGTCCCCATTTTTCTTTATCTTGATAAGTTTCGGCAACTTTTTCTTGAGCTGCGACATAACTTTCAAAATCTGCTAGACACATATAATTATCTTGAGTTAATAGGTAATCTACGATAAAATTAAAGTTCATACCACCGACAGTCATAGTTCTAATGAAATCTAATGTTTCTTTAATTTTTGTTGAATTATTGTAGTATTCCCAAGGTTTATATCCATGAGCATATAACGCATCTACTTCTGGAGTTTCTAATCCAAAGATAAAGATATTGTCATCTCCTACCGCTTCATGAATCTCTACATTAGCTCCATCAAGTGTTCCTAATGTTAAAGCTCCATTTAGCATTAGCTTCATATTACCTGTTCCACTTGCTTCTTTCCCTGCTTGTGAAATTTGTTCACTAATATCAGCCGCTGGAATAATTCTTTCTGCAAGTGTTACTTTGTAATCTGGTAAGAATACAACTTTTAAATATTCACGCACTAATTCATCACATTCTATCATTTGAGAAATTGAGTGGATGAATTTGATTATATTTTTAGCCATTTGGTAACCTGACGATGCTTTTGCAGCAAAAATAAACGTTCTTGGTACCGGACGTAATCCATTGTACTTAATTTCTCTATACAAATAGACAATATGTAATGCATTAAGTAATTGTCGTTTATATTCATGCAGTCTTTTAACTTGAACATCAAAGATTGATTCTGGATTTACAGTTATACCTGTAGTATTTTGAATATATGTAGCAAGTTGTTCTTTCTTAACTTTCTTAATTTCTTGTAGTTTAGCAACAACTTTCTTATCGTCTTTATAAGCATTTAATTTACTAATTTTAGATAAATCTTTAACGAAGTCATCTCCAATTAATTCTTTCAGATAAGATGCTAACTCTGGGTTCGCTTGACCTAACCATCTACGGTGAGCAATACCATTCGTTACATTTCCAAATTTTGTTGGATACAATTCGTTAAATGCTCTAAACGTTGATTCAACAAGAATATCACTATGTAATTTAGATACTCCATTAACATTATGACTTCCTACTATTGATAAGTTAGCCATTCTTATTTGATTATCATAAATAATAGCTGTTTCCGCTAATGTATAATCTTTTCCTTGATCGATTACCCATTGACAAAAACGTTTATTAATTTCTTCAATAATTGAGTAAATACGCGGTAATAATGGTTTGAATAAATCTACAGACCATTTTTCTAGTGCTTCTGCCATAATTGTGTGGTTAGTATAGGCAAAAGTCTTAGTTGTAATTTCCCATGCTTTATCCCAAGAATATCCGTATTCATCTAACAATAATCTCATTAATTCCGGAACTCCCATCGCTGGGTGGGTATCATTAATATGTAACGCAACATGTTCGCTTAAATTTTCTAATGTTCCAAATTCATTGTAATGATTTTTCACTAATTGTTGTAATGACGCACTGATAAAGAAGTACTGTTGTTTAATACGTAATTCTTTACCTTCATTTGTGCTATCTGCTGGATATAATAATTTAGAAATTGAAGAGGCGATTGCTTCTGCTTCTGTAGATTTAGAGTATTCTCCACGTTCGAACAATTTCATATTAAATCCAGTTTTCGCTTTTGCTTCCCATAGACGTAAAGTATTTACAGTTTTTGTTTCATATCCAGAAATTAGTAAATCATAAGGTTCTGCTTGAATTGAAGTATAATCCACATGTTCCACTTTAAAACCATTTTCTGCCATTTTTTCTTCTACACGTCCATAGAATTTAACTTCTACCTCTTCGTCATTTCTATAAACAAGACCATATTTACCTAAATCTAACCAATAATCAGGAAACTCCTGTTGCCAACCATTGTTAATTACCTGTTTGAAAATTCCATATTCATATAAAATTGAAAATCCTGTTACTGGATAATCACAACTTGTTAAAGCATCTAGATAACATGAAGCAAGACGACCAAGACCACCATTTCCTAAACCTGGATCTGGTTCGATATCATAAATTTCATCTAAATCAAAGTTATTGTCAGCAAGGTATTCTTTTATTTCTTTTTCTACACCAAGATTAAATAGGTTATTTCTTAAAGTTCTACCTACAAGAAACTCCATCGACATGTAATAAGCACGTTTTTGTTTTGTTTTCTTTAGTTCTTGTTCATAAGCAAATTTTTTCTCAGATAATTTTTCTCTAACAGTACTCATTAACGCTTCATAAACTTGACGTTTACTAGCTGATTTTATTGTAATACCAAATTGTCGTTTTAAATACTTTTCTATTCTTTGTTCTAATTCTTGTTGTTTCATTAGTCTCTCCTATACTCTACTCCTACTAGACGATTTCATTATACATATTTATGTATTGAAGGGCAGATTTTTTCCAGCTCACATCTTGCTGAATTGCATTTTTCATAATTTTATTCCAAATATGACGTTCTTGATAATAGCAATATGTTGCTCTATATACTGCATCTAACATATCATATGCATCAAAACTCTCAAATGTAAATCCTGTTCCTGTTTTCCCATCAAATGGTTCTACAGTATCTCTTAAACCACCAACTCTATGAACAATCGGAATTGTAGCATATCTCATTGAGATGAGCTGAGATAAACCACATGGTTCTGTTTTAGATGGCATTAAGAACATATCACAAGAACTATAAACTTTTGATGAGACTTCTGAAGAGAACATAATTAAACTTCTTACTTTATCATGACGACGATATTCTAATGAACGAAGTGCATCTTCATAATGGCGATCACCTGTTCCTAAAATCACAAGTTGAGCACCTGTTTTTAAGATTTCATCCGCTACATGAAGAACTAAATCAATTCCTTTTTGATGAGTTAATCTAGTAACCATTCCTATCATAGGAATATTTTCATTAACTTCTAATGCCAATTCTTCTTGTAATTTTAATTTATTCTGAACTTTATTTTTTAATGTTTTAACATCAAAGTTTTTATAAATTTGTTTATCAGTTTTTGAATTAAATTTATCAGTATCTAAACCATTAATAATACCATGAAGTTTACCTTGTTCTACTCTTAGTATATCATCTAGGCCATATGAGAAGTATGGATCTAATATTTCGTGAGCATATGTTTCGCTTACAGTATTAATTCTATCGGCTAACTGGATAGCTCCTTTTAATAAGTTTAAATCACCTTTGTATATAAGAGCATCAAAATATTTATTATCTAATCCAAAAAGATTACCCATTTCATATGGATTGAACTTTCCTTGGAATTCTATATTATGAATAGATATTACACTTTTAATATTTTGATAGAAGCTTTCACCTCTCGCTTTTAAATCATCTAAGTAGATAATTGATAATGCAGCATGCCAGTCATTAGCATTAACTACATCTGGTTTATAATCTATATGTGGTAATATTTCTAATGCTGCTTTTGAGAAGAATGCAAATCGCTCTCCATCATCTTGTTGTCCATAAACACTTTCTCTATTAAAATATTGTTCATTATCAATAAAATAATATGTTACTCCATTTACTTGAGTTTCAAAAATTCCACAGTAAACAGTTCTCCAACCTAAATTAATAAAGATATGTTGTTTATATTTTAAATCATACTTTTCTCTATCTATAGTAGAATACAATGGTAGAACAACCCTTGCTTCTACATTTTCGTCTTGAAGTGCCTTAGGAAGTGAACCTATTACGTCTCCTAAGCCTCCAACCTTAACAAATGGTGCCGCTTCAGCTGCCACGAATAATATTTTCATTATAATTCTCCTTATTCGTTATTTATTCATACTAAAAGGGTTAGTTTTAGATGTAGTCTATCTGTTTATTATACTCTTTTTTCTCTCGAAAATCGAAGGTTTTACAAATATCTCCCACATTTTATCCTAACCCGTATTTTTTATTATACTACTTTATTTTTTTCGACAATAACTTGGCAATTTTCAGTTCCTTTTAATTCAACTCTTTCTGAAACAGTTGCTTCTTTGTCTAAAATCACATAGTCTAAGTAAGCTGATTTTTTAATAACACTATTAGACATTACTATAGAGTTTTTAATAACAGCTCCTTCTTCAACTACTACATCCCTAAATAATATACTGTTCTCAACAATTCCGTTAATTTCACAACCATCCCCTAGAATAGAATTTTTTACGATTGCTCCATCTCCATATTTAGTTGGTACACTATCTGCTACCCTTGTCAGAATATCAGTTCCTGATAAAAATAATTCACTCATTTTATTAGGATCTAATAAATCTCTATTAAAGTTATAAAATTCTTGAACACTATTAATTGTTCTCGTATAATTTTTAATTTCATAACCATAAACGTTTAATCTATGGAAATTCTTAGTAATGAAATCTAATAGAATATCTTGCCATCCATATGTCATACCTTTTTTAACAAGTTCTTTAAACATTTCTTTAGACATAATATATATTTTAACTTGTGTTGGACAAACTTGATCAAACCCATCATAATGATATAAGCTGTCATAAACTCTATTTTTGTCATCAAAAATTATTTGCGATTCACGTTGTTGAGGTTTTCTATACGTATAGGCTAAAGTTATATCTGCATTTGTAGATTTATGGTAATTTACCATTTCTTTAAAATCAATATTTCCAACAATATTTCCATCAGCAAGTATACAATATTCTTCTAATAAAGTATCTGCATATCTAGCTGCATCTCCTAGTGCTTCAATTTTGTTTTGTGCAACTCTATTTGATTGATGGTTTGACATTGGTGTAATAAATTTCAATCCACTATTTTTTCTGTTTAAATCCCAGTCTTTCCCCCAGCTCAAGTGATCCATTAAAGACTTATAGTGATGATTTGTCACTACTGCAATATTAGATACTTCAGCTTTCACTAAAGAAGATAACATGAAGTCAACCATTCTATATCTTGATGCAACTGCTAAAGATGCCAGTGTTCTATTTCTTACTAATCCTTGCAGATCATCGTTACGATAATTATCTGCAAATAATATACAAAATGCATTTACCATATTATTTCCCCTCTACTTTCCTATTATCTTTTACAACTTCATCTCTACCAATTACAGTTATTTGTTCTTTTCCTAGAACGATTTCTCTATTTCCAACTTCGACGTTCTCTTTAATAACTGAACCTTCTGCAATGATTGAATTGTAAACTTTCGCACCTTTTTCGATTACTACACCTTTCATGATGATACTTCCTACTACTTCCGCACCTTCTTCAATTCGAACACCTGAAGAAATAATAGATTCTGAAATAGTTCCATAAACTGAAGTACCGTCAGAAATCATAGAATTTTTCACATTTGCACTATGTCCTAAATATTGTGGCATAGCTCCTTCATGTCGATAATATATTCTCCATAGTCTATCATCTATATTAAAGTTTTCTTTGCTTTTAATTAGGTCCATATTAGCTTCCCATAAGCTTTCAATTGTACCAACGTCTTTCCAATATCCATAAAATGGATATGCATAAATATTTTTACCTTCATTTAACATCATTGGAATAATATTTTTTCCGAAGTCTTTTTCACTATCTGGATTTTCTTCATCACGAATTAAATATTCCCTTAATTGTTGCCAACTGAAAATATATATCCCCATCGATGCTTTAGTTGATATTGGGTTTTCTGGTTTTTCTAAAAACTCAGTAACTTTAAGATCGAAATTAGTATTTAATATTCCAAAACGACTAGCTTCTTCAATTGGAACATTAATGTGTGCAATTGTTAAATCAGCACCTTTTTGTTTATGGAAATCTAACATTTCTTTATAATTCATTTTATAAATGTGATCTCCAGACAAAATAAGTACGTATTCAGGATTATATTGTTCTATATATTTAATATTTTGATATATAGCATTTGCAGTTCCTTTATACCACTCTCCCGTTTTCCCAGCAGTATAAGGAGGTAGTATAGACAATCCTCCATCCATTCTATCTAAATCCCATGGTTGACCATTTCCCATATACGAGTTAAGTTCTAAAGGCATAAACTGAGTTAACACCCCAACTGTTGAAATACCAGAATTCGCACAGTTCGATAATGGAAAATCTATAATTCTATATTTTCCACCAAAAGGTACAGCTGGTTTAGCCATATCTTTTGTTAAAACTTGTAATCTTGTACCTTGTCCTCCTGCTAGCAGCATCGCTACTACTTCTTTTTTTCGTGCCATTAAGTTGACCCCCTTCATTTGAACTTTTTATTTCTTTTCTATATACATTGTTGCATACGGTGGAATATTTACACCCAAAGTATATTTAAATTCATTTTTTTCTTTATTATTTGTTTTTAGATTCCTATTTGTAATGGCTAAACCATCATATTTTTTAGCATCAGTATTCAATACAATCTTATAGCTACCCCAAGTATCTACTCCAATCTCATAGTTCTTTAATATTTGATTTGAAAAGTTACTTACTACTAAGACTTCTTTACCTGATCTATCTCTACGTGAAAAGGCAAATACATTGTTATTATTGTCATCTACAACATGCCATCTAAATCCATCCCAATCACTATCATTTTCCCATAATGCTGGAGTTGATTTATAGTATTTGTTTAGTTCTTTAACATATCTATGTGTAAATATATGCTTAGGATATAGCATTAATAACCAATCTAATTCTCTTTCTTCATCCCATTCGATAAATTGTGCTATATCGATTCCCATGAAAGTTAATTTTTTACCAGGATGTGCATACATATATCCTAAAAACGCCTTGAAATTAGCAAATTTATCTTCATACGGAACAGGACTTTTATCTAGAAGTGATTTTTTCCCGTGTACTACTTCGTCATGTGATATAGGGAGAATGAAGTTTTCTGAGAATGCATAATGCATTGAAAAAGTAAATTTATTGTGAACTCCTTTTCTAAAGAATGGATCCGTTTCTAAATAATCAAGACTATCATTCATCCATCCCATATTCCATTTGAAGTCAAATCCCAATCCACCATGTTCTACAGCTGCGGTCACTTTTGGATAACTCGTTGATTCTTCTGCAATCATAATTACGCCTGGATAGTTTTCTTTTACATATAAGTTAAGATTTTTTATAAAATCTATTGCTTCTAAATTTTCAAATCCTCCGTAAATATTTCTAGCACATTTGTCTTCATCACGACAATAATTTAAAAATAACATAGAACTAACCGCATCAACTCTAATTCCATCGATATGATAATCTTCAATCCATGAAACGGCACTAGACGTTAAAAACGACTTAACTTCATTACGCCCATAATCAAACACTCTAGTTCCCCAACCTTCGTGCTCCATTTTTCTCGTATCAGAATACTCATAGCAACATGTTCCATCAAATTCATATAAACCATGAGCATCTTTTGTAAAGTGTCCTGGGACCCAATCTAGTATTACACCAATATTGTTTTGATGACAAGTATCAACAAAATACATAAAATCTTCCGGTGTTCCATATCTTGATGTTGGTGAAAAATACCCTGTAGTTTGATATCCCCACGATTTATCATATGGATACTCTGTTACCGGTAATAATTCAACATGAGTATAATTCATCTCTTTAACATAATCTACTAATTTATGTGCAAGTTCTCTATAACTCAATTCCTTACCTTCTTCACTATGTTTCCAAGATCCTAAATGCACCTCATAAACATTCATAGGTTGATGATAAGGAACGGTTCTATTTTCCATCCATTTTTTATCATTCCATCTATATTCTGGTAAAGAATATACTTTAGAAGCTGTTAACGGTCTTGTCTCTGCATGTTTAGCATATGGATCAGCTTTCCATAGTTCAACCCCACCCTGAGTAACTATTACATATTTATATGCATCAAACTCACTAACACCATGAACTTGAATCTCATAAATTCCTCTATCATTTATTTTTTTCATTTCATATGTATGCGGATACCAAGAACAAAACTCACCTGTTACAAATACTCTTCTTGCATTTGGAGCCCATACTCTAAAAGTACATGTATCTCCTTCTAAAAATGATCCTAAAAATTTATGGCTATGGTAATTAGTTCCTTCATGGAATAAATATTCGGCCATATTATTACTCACTTAATAACCCCCTTTTCAGCAAAAGTAAACGCTTACTTCTGCTAGTAAAAATTTTTAAGCATAAAGAAATATAGCAAAAAATAGTTATAATTATTACTAATTATTTCTTTATTTTTTATACCTATAGTATAACACATAAAAGCCTTCATGTAAATGTTTTCTTTACTATTTTGCTATAAAAAATTATGTAAATTATATCGCTTTAATACTAATTAATTTTTGTTTTTTTAAAACATTATCATTTACATTTAAAAACTTTTATATTAAAATATAACTGGTCGTTTTGTAAAACAAATTGATAATGAAAATTTTATATTCCGGAGATAAAAAATATGATTAAATTTAATCCTATAAAAAATAAATTTCCTCAAGGTGCGATAAATGATAAAGAATCTTTCCACTTTGAGGTGCTAATTAAAGACGATTTTTATTTTAATGATTTTAAAATAATTATAAAAAATGAGTTTACAGGTGAAATAGTATCTAAAAGTTTAACATTCAAAGAGAAGGCTAAAAATAACTATTCTAAATATTTTGTGACTTTTGAATCTTTTAATATTGGTTTATACTTCTATCATTTCGAAGTTTACTTTGATAGTTTTTACGTATATTTAAAAAATGATAGATTAAATGCTAAACTTGTCAATAGTAATGATGAACTACCTGATTGGCAGCTTACAGTTTATGATGCAAACTTTACAACACCTGATTGGTACAAAGGTTCAATTATGTATCAAATCTTCCCTGATAGATTTAAACGAAGCGATAAATATACTGCCACAATTGCAAAAAACGAAAATGTTAGAATTAGACATGAAAACTGGAATAGTATCCCACACTCATCAATTACTCATGAAAACTACGGAGCAAAAGATTTCTTAATGGGGAATCTTCTTGGTATAGAGGAAGAGAAGGAGTATTTTAAGAAATTAAATATTGAAAGTATTTATTTAAATCCCATTGTTGAGAGTCCCGAAAATCATAGATATTCAACATCTGATTATTTCAATGTTGATCCATATTTTGGTACAAATGAACAATTCGAAAACTTTTGTAAAGACTTTAAAAATGACAACATTAAAATTATTTTAGATGGTGTTTTTAGTCATACAGGTTCAGATAGTATTTATTTTAATAGATATAACAACTACGATAGCATTGGTGCTTATAATTCTCAAAGTTCACCATATTATCCTTGGTTTGATTTCAAAAATTTCCCTAATGAATACCACTCTTGGTGGGGATTTGATAACCTACCTACAGTTATAAAAGAAAATAAAGAATATAGTGATTTCATCAATAACAAAGATACAGGTGTAGTTAATTTCTGGCAAAAATTAGGAATTGCTGGTTGGCGACTTGATGTTGCTGATGAATTCCCCGATGAATTCTTAGATAGAATCCGTGAAAGTGCAAAATATTATGATAAAGATGCTTTAATTATCGGAGAAGTTTGGGAAGATGCAACGAATAAAATTTCTTACAATACTCGTCGACGTTATTTCTTAGGAGATCAACTTGATAGTGTAATGAACTATCCTTGGAAAAATGCAATTATTAATTTTGTAAAAAATAAAAATGCTGATGATTTTACTCTTGAAATTTTAAAATTAGTTGAAAACTATCCTCGTCCTGCACTCGATGCTGTTATGAACTTACTTGGTAGTCATGATACAGAACGTGTTCTAACAATGTTAGCATTTGATAATCCTGAAGATGTTCCAGTTAACGAACGTCCTACTTATAAAATGTCTAAAGAACAATATGATAAAGCAAAAAATCTTCTAAAATTTGCTAGTTTCATTCAGTTTACTCTTCCTGGTGTCCCTTGTATTTACTATGGTGATGAAATTGGAATGTATGGTTTCAGAGATCCATATAATCGTTTAGGTTTTACACATGAAAATAAAGATGAAGATTTATTAGATCACTATATCAAGCTGTCTAAATTTAGAAACGATAATAAACAAGATTTCATTACAAATTTTGAGCTTATATATACAAACAAAAAATGCGTTGCATATAAACGAAATAGTATTCTATGTATTATAAATCTAGATTCTAAAGCGCAATTTATTGAAAATTATTGTGGTGAAAAAATATTTGGAAATAATGATATTTATTCAACTCCATATGGAACAGTTATAGAACCTAACAGCTATATCGCTATAAAAATTAAATAAAAAAAATGGAAGTAACTCACTTTAAAAGTTTTTATCGAGTTACTTCTATTTTTTTAGTAGATATTAAAATTATATTCTTTATATCACATTATCAATAGTATTAATATATTTTTTATCCATATTTGGAATTAACCTTTAATGATGATTTTTTAGTATTAAATTAAAAAAAAGAAAACACTAAAACTCAAGGGAGTGACTCAATAAAATCGCGATTTTCGAGTCACTCCCATCTTCTATTTTTTATTTTTATCCTGAGTTTCTAAGTCCAGTAGCAACTCCATTAATTGTAATATGAATAGTATTTAATTGAGATTCTGGTAATTTACCTTCTCTTGAACGTTTAATTAACTCAACTTGTAATAAGTTTAAAGTATTAAAGTACTGTAACCTATTTTCTAAACTTCGAGTTAGGTAAGTATTATCCTCTAAAAACTCTTTATGTTCTGAAATTTCTAATACTACTTGTTTTGTTAATTCCCATTCTCTTAATATTTCTTCATATACTTTTTTAGTTTCTTCATCCTTACACAGATTAGCATATTCTTTAGCAATATCCATATCTGATTTCGACATAACCATGTCAACGTTTGATAGTAATGATGTGAAGAATGGCCAATGATTATACATTCTACGTAATTTTTCAATATTCTCTTCATCTTTATTGATGAAATTTGAAAATGCTGTTCCCACTCCATACCAACCTGGTAGCATGATTCTACTTTGTGACCATGAGAATACCCATGGAATAGCTCTTAATCCAGCAATATCTGTAATTTTTTTACGTGAAGCTGGTCGAGAACCGATATTTAAACTTGATATTTCTTTAATTGGTGTTGCTTCAAAGAAGTAATTGTAGAAGTTTGGATTTTCAAACACTAACTCGCGATATTTATTGTAACTATCATTTACAATTTCATCCATAATATTCTGGATCTCTGGAATATCTCTAATATCAGTATTTACTTTATCTGTATTCATTCTTTGAATTACAGCCGAGAATAAAGCTTCTAAATTATAGTATGCGGCATCACTATTCCCATATTTTGCTGCAATAATTTCACCTTGCTCAGTAAGACGAATTCTATCTTTTACACTTCCTAATGGTTGTGAAATTATAGCATCATAACTTGGTCCTCCACCTCGTCCTACAGTTCCACCACGCCCGTGGAAGAAGGTAACCTTAATATTATGTTTTTCACCAAGAGATGAAAGTTCTTGTTGTGCTTTATACAATGACCAACCAGATGATAAATATCCACCATCTTTGTTACTGTCCGAATAACCTAACATTATTTCTTGATAGCTCTTATTATCACTTACCCATTTTTTTACAATATCTAAGCTTAAATATTTATCCATTACTTCATATGAGTTTTCTAAGTCTTCGATAGTTTCAAACAGTGGAACAAGTTGAAGTCTAGCAAAATCACTACCAACTAGTCCAACTTCTTTAAGCATAATTGCAAGCTCTAACAAATCAGAAACACTTGTTGTGTGAGAAATTATGTTTTGTTTAATAACGTTATCACCAAGTTTGTCTTTTAATTTTCTAGCTGTTCTAAATATAGCCAATTCTTTTTTTAATTCTTCTGATTGTTTATTTTCATCATTGATACTTAGAGGACGTGGATCCTCTTTCAATTGTTTCAATAATATTTTACATTTTTCATCTTCAGTTAGCGAGCTATAATCTTTTTCTATATTAGCACTACTTAGTAATTCAGCTACCGAAGCTTCGTAGACACTTGAATCTTGGCGCATATCAATACTTGCTAGATAGAATCCGAAGATTTTTACAACATTTAATAATTCTTCAAATTCTCCAGTAATTAGCATCTCACCTTTATTCTCTAATAATGATTTTTCAATAATTTGTAGATCACTAATAAAATCTAATGACGTTAAATATTTTTCTCCAACTTCTTTGTCATTAAGTAAATATTCTTTAGTATTTTCTAATTTATCTTTAATATAGAAAATAGCTCTTCTATATGGTTCTTTTTCTCTATATACAGATGAATCACTAGAAAGATTTGCTAAAATTTCTAACTCTTTACTTTCTTCAATAAATTGAGTTGACATTGAAAATGTTCTGTATAAACTTTCTAATCTATCTAAATAGTAGTTAATAATAAGTTCACATTGCTTCATAGCAGATAAATTCAATGTTTCAGCTGTAACAAATGGGTTACCATCACGGTCTCCACCAATCCACATTCCCATAGTTATTGGTGTCTCATTTCTAAGCTCTATGTTATTTTCTTCTAATAACAATTTGTACTCAGTCATTAATTTACCAATAGCTTTTATAAATGATAGATTGTAATATTCTAATACATTCGTAATTTCATTAGCAACTTTTAGTTTTTTCTCACGAATAATATCACTTTGAATTAATATTTCAATATGTTGTTGGATTGCATTTTTCCATTTTCTTTCATTAATCAATCCATTTTTCACATCACGGTGTTTTCTTAATAAAGAGTGCAGTTTCTCAGTTAAATCAAGAATTGTTTTTCTCTGTACTTGCGTTGGATGTGCTGTTAGTACTGGCACTACATTAATGTTATCTAAAATATTTATATCTTTAATATTTTTAATTGATTCAGATAACTTACCTATATATGCTTCATCCGAGTTGTTTTTATAGTTGACCTCATAAGCTAAATCAACATCTTCTGCTATATTAATAAGTAGTGGCAATACTGAGAAGAAATTTGCTACAATTTCCATTTCTTCTTGTGTTAAATCTTTAATAATAAGATTTAATTTTTCATAATTTTTCTTGTCAGCTAATGCTTTTAATTCTACAATTTTTTGAAAAGTTTCTTCAGAAATTAACTTTTGAGTAGCTTTCAATAGCATTTCTGTAAGGATTTGAATCTCCTCTTGTATTATATTTTCATTTACATTACTTTCTAGTCTTGTTTTTTGCATCTAGTTACTCCTTGATAAGATTTTTACTAATAAAGTTTATTTTATCAGTTTTAACTACATATTCCATTATAAAACTTTTTTAGAAATAACACAATGAATTTTAAGTTTTTTTTTCATCTTATTTGATATTTTGCTAACTTTTTTTGATTTTTCAATATTATTGTTCCTATTTTACCTAATGGAACAATATATTATATTATATAAATACAATCTATAAATTTCTAATTTTTACATCATTTAATATTTTGCAAATATTATTAATTGCTTTCATCTTTAAAGAATTTACAAAAAAGTCGAGGCTTTTTGAAAGTTAAAACTGTGATAGTTTTACTTTCAAAAACCTCGACTATATTTTATTACTCTTCTTCGTAGACTTCTTCTTTCGCTGCTAATGTAACAGTTGCTACTTTTTGATCATCAACAAGGTTAATTACTTTGACACCTGTTGCTGTTCTTCCTAATGTACTGATTGTTGAAACATCAATTCTAATAATAATTCCTTGGTCTGTCATAATCATTAAATCTTCATTTCCAGCGATTGATTTAACAGCTACTATTTTACCTGTTTTCTTAGTAACTTTTGCTACTTTAACACCTTTTCCACCACGGTTAATTACATTAAATTCCGTAGATTTAGAAATCTTACCAATACCATTTTCTGTTACTGTTAAAATTTTCTTAGATTCATCAACTACTTCCATACCTACTACATAGTCATCTGGAGAAAGGGTAATACCTTTAACCCCACGGCTTACACGTCCCATTGTACGAACTTTTTCAGCATTTATTCTAATTGCTTGTCCATTTGCTGTAACTATCATGATATCTTGATCATCAGTTATTCTTTGAACATCAATTAATGAGTCATCTTCATCTAGTTTAAGGGCAATTTTACCTTTTTTAAGGATACTTGCATAATCACCTAATTTAGATTTTTTAATTATACCATATTTAGTTGAGAAGATTAGGTTTGTATCTTCTTCTTGAAGATCGGAAATTGCAATAATAGAGTTTACTTTTTCTTCTTTTTCAATTTCCAGTAAGTTTATAATAGGTATACCTTTAGATTGACGGCTCATTTGGTTAATTTCATAACCTTTAAGAGTATATACTTTACCTTTATCTGTAAAGAATAAGATATGATCGTGAGTTGAACAGCTTAGCATATAAGCCACATTATCCTCATCATTTGTAGTCATACCATTCACTCCACGACCGCCACGCCCTTGAGATTTATAAGTGCTTGCAGCAAGACGTTTAATGTATTGGTTATAAGATAAAGTAATTATAATTTGTTCTTGTTCAATTAAATCTTCATTTTCAATTTGATCTACTTGCCCTTCGATAATTACACTACGACGTTTGTCTCCGAATTTTTCCTTAACTTCTAATAACTCATCTTTAACGATTTGAATTACTCTCTCAGGTTTCGCTAGTATATCTTCTAAGTCAGCAATAAGTTCCATAAGCTTACTATATTCTTCTTCAATCTTATCACGTTCTAAACCTGTAAGTCTTTGAAGTCTCATATCTAAGATAGCTTGCGCTTGAATTTCAGTTAATCCAAATTGATCAATTAATCCAGCTTTTGCTTCTTCAGCAGTTTGAGAACCACGAATTAAGCTAATAATTCTATCGATATTATCTAAAGCAATTCTTAAACCTTCTAATATGTGAGCACGGGCTTGAGCTTTTTTAAGATCGAACCTAGTTCTTCTTACTACTACTTCTTTTTGATGCTCTAAGTAGTGATAAAGTACTTCTTTAAGATTTAATAACTTAGGTACTCCATTTACAAGAGCAATCATATTAACACCAAATGAACTTTGTAATGGTGTTAATTTGTATAAATTATTTAAAATAACGTTACTATTAACATCACGACGCAATTCAATTACAATTCTAATACCTTTTAAGTTACTTTCATCACGAAGATCTGTAACACCTTCGATTTTTTTATCACGAGCAAGTTCAGCTATTTTTTCAACTAATTTAGCTTTATTTACTTGATAAGGAATTTCTGTAATAACGATTCTTTCCTTACCATTTTTCATTTGTTCAATTTCAGTTTTACCACGCATAATTACAGAACCACGTCCTGTTGTGTATGCCTTAACTATTCCACTACGTCCTAATAAGAATGATCCTGTTGGGAAGTCTGGTCCTTTAATTTTAGACATTAATTCAGCAATTGTTATTTCAGAGTTATCAGCTAATGCGATTACCCCATCGATAACCTCACCTAAGTTATGTGGTGGAATATTAGTCGCCATACCAACCGCAATACCACTACTTCCGTTAACTAATAAGTTTGGAATTCTTGCTGGTAATACTTTTGGTTCTTGTTTCGTTCCATCGTAGTTATCTTGCATATCAACAGTATCTTTGTTAATATCACGCAGTAACTCAGAAGCTATTTTACTCATTCTAGCTTCAGTATAACGCATCGCAGCAGCACCATCTCCATCAATAGAACCGAAGTTCCCTTGACCATCTACTAAAGGATATCTACTGTTGAAATCTTGTGCTAAACGTACAATTGTTCCATATGTTGCAGAGTCACCATGTGGGTGATACTTCGCCATTACTTCCCCTACAACGAAGGCACTTTTTTTGTAAGGTTTGTCATATGTTAACCCTAAATCATTAAAAGCATAAAGTATTCTTCTATGAACTGGTTTTAACCCGTCACGTACATCTGGTAAAGCACGTGATACAATAACACTCATTGAATAATCTAAAAATGAATTTTCAATTTCAGTCGTTATGTTTCTTAAGGTAATATTATTTTTATTATCTTCCATGTTCTATCCTTTCTTTACTAAATGTCTAAGTTTATAACATTTAGAGCATTATCTTCGATAAATTTACGTCTTGGTTCTACTTTTTCACCCATTAATGTATCAAATGCAGCATCAGCTCTTTGAGCATCATCTATACTTACTTTATACATTAAACGGTGTTCTGGATCCATTGTTGTATCCCATAGTTCTTCCGCGTTCATCTCTCCAAGACCTTTGTATCGTTGAACAGTGTATTTTTTATCTCCAGCATGTTCTTCAATATTTTGTTTCAGTTCTTCCTCTGTATGGCAGTAAAATTCTTTCTTACCTACTTTTAATCCATATAGAGGCGGTCTTGCGATATAAACATATCCTGCATCAATTAATTCTCTCATATATCTGAAGAAGAAAGTTAATAATAGAGTTCTGATATGACTTCCATCAACATCGGCATCGGTCATAATAACAATCTTATGATAACGAAGTTTATCTATATTTAACGTTTCACCAATACCCATACCTATTGCAGTTATTAACGAACGAACTTCATCGTTTGCTAATACTTTATCAATTCTTACTTTCTCTACGTTTAGAATTTTACCTTTAAGCGGTAAAATAGCTTGGAATTTACTATTACGTCCAAGTTTTGCACTTCCTCCCGCAGAGTCCCCTTCGACTAGGAACAATTCACATTCTGCTGCATCTTTACTTGAACAGTCTGCAAGTTTCCCTGGTAGGTTTGTAAATTCTAATGCATTTTTACGACGTGTAGATTCACGAGCTTTTTTAGCTGCGATTCTAGCACGTGATGCTTGAAGTCCTTTTTCTACAATTATTTTCGCTGTCTTTGGATTTTCTAATAAGAATCTATCCAACTCTTCTGAGAACAATTTATTAGTGATAGTACTCATTTCTGAGTTTCCTAATTTTGTTTTTGTTTGTCCTTCAAACTGTGGATTTGGGTGTTTGATTGAGATAATTGCAACAAGTCCTTCACGAACATCATCCCCTGTTAATGACTCTTTGTCTTTAATAAGTTTATTCTTCTTACCGTAAGAGTTAATTATTCTTGTAAGAGCAGTTTTAAATCCGCTCTCGTGAGTACCACCTTCGTGTGTGTTAATATTATTCGCATAACTTAAGACGTTATTTGAATAACCAGTATTATATTGCATTGAGATTTCTACTTCTTTACCTTCCATCTCACCATGCACATAGATTGCCTCATGTAGAGGATCTTTATTTTCATTTAACATTTCCACATATTCTAATAATCCACCTTCATAACAGAAAGTTTCTTCTTTTTCTTGACCTTCTCTTTCATCTTTAAGAATTATTGTTATTCCTTTGTTTAAGAAAGCAAGTTCTCTAATACGTGTTCTTAAAATATCATATTCATATACTGTTGTTTCTTGGAAGATTTCTGGATCTGCTTTAAAACGAATAGTTGTTCCTGTTCTGTCAGTATCTCCTATAACTGTAATTCCTTGAACTACATCACCACGTTCAAATTTCATACTGTAAATTTTACCATCACGATGAACTGACGCTTCTAAGTTTGTTGATAAGGCATTTACAACACTGGCTCCTACCCCGTGAAGACCACCAGATACTTTGTACCCACCGCCTCCAAATTTACCACCAGCGTGTAGTACTGTAAGAATAACTTCCAAAGCAGGTTTCCCTGTTTGTTCCTGAATATCTACAGGAATACCACGCCCATTATCCTCTACTCTTATCCAATCTCCTTTTTCAATTGCTACAGTTATTGTATTACAATATCCAGCTAACGCTTCATCTATTGAGTTATCTACTATTTCCCAAACAAGGTGATGTAGACCTTTACTAGATGTAGAACCGATATACATACCCGGTCTTACCCTAACAGCTTCTAATCCTTCAAGAACCTGAATCTGATCGGCATTATACTCTTGTATTTGTTTATTTTCTACCATGATTTTTCCTTTCATTTTAGTAAATTTATAAATAAATTTTCTAGACTATTTCGCTAATGTTTCCATTTTCTATTTTGAAAACTTTAGCTTTTTTCAATAAATCTTCTTTAATATCTGATATTGAAGGTGTTGTAATAAATGTTTGTACATTTTCATTAATTGCATCTAATAATTTTAGTTGTCTATTTTTATCTAACTCACTTAGTACATCATCTAAAAGTAAGACTGGATATGTTCCCGTCTTTGATTTTAAATAGTTAATTTCAGCTAATTTTAACGATAATACTATGCTTCTTTGTTGTCCTTGAGATGCATACATTTTTGCATCAAGATCATTAATATAGAATTCTAAATCATCTTGATGTGGCCCAATTTTTGTACTTCCACGCATAATATCATCAAACGATTTCTTCATCATAACTTTTACTAAATTCTCTTCTGTAAAATTAGTATCATTCACATCTGTTATATTTAATGATTCCAACACTGAACTTTTGTACTTAATTTTTAAAGTTTCTTGTCCATTTGATATATTAAGCATATTCTGATATGTAAGCTTTGATATTTCCTGAATAAATGATACTCTCTCTTTTGTAATATAAATTGCAACTTTTGCAAGCTGAGAAGTGAGTGTGTCCAAATAGGCAAGTGACATTTCATCTTTTGGATTTTTTCTCATATCTTTCAAATATGAATTCCGCTGTTTTAAAAGATGTTGATACATCAGGTAATATTTATGATAAATACGTGAATATTGGTAAAATTCTCTATTTATAAATTCTCGACGAAGTGCAGGAGATCCCTTTACAAGCTGCAAATCTTCAGGAGAAAATAGCACTACATTAAGCTCTCCTACAAAATCAGTTAACTTAGTTTTTTTTATGCCTGCAATTTTAGCACTTTTACCTTTATTATTTATGCCTAACATGATATCTAAATTTTTATCATTTTTATTTACTACACACGACATTGCCGTGGCAGCTTCACCAAACATAATACACTCACTATCACTTTTTGTTCTGTAACTTTTTCCGAGTGCTAAACAAAAAATAGACTCTATTATATTAGTTTTTCCGTTCGCATTGTTTCCTACCAAAACATTAAGCGAGGGATGTACGTCTATATTCGTAGATAAATAATTTCGAAAGTACAGTAATTTTAAACTCTTAATTCTCATTAATAATTATAAATTCATTTCCTTCTAATTTAATTATATCATTTGAATATAATTTTTTCCCTCGTCTATTCTCTATTACACCATTAAGCTCTACTTCTACATCCTGTAAAAAATATTTAGCTTCTCCTCCAGAACCTATAAATCCTTCCACTTTTAAAAACTGAGCTAATGTAATATACTCACTATTAATAAAAACTTCTTTCATTTTACACCTCCTATGATATTTAAAAATGAAACTATATGTATATAAATATATTTTATACATTATAATTATATCAAATTTCTTGTTTTTTTTCAACAATACACCTTATATTTACACTACTAAAATTTTCAAACAACTATTTAAACTACTTATTTTTAAAGTTAAAACTATACATCAGTTCACATAAATAATATATTGAATTTATATACAAAATGTACGTCATTTTTTGAAAAAATATTTTATAAAAATAGGATTTTAATATGCAATTTTATATTTCTTAAATTAAAAATGTAATCGTTTTTACTTTTCAGTTTCATATTTATATTGTATAATTAAATTGAAAGAGAATATATATTTTCTGAAATATAGGAGGATAAAATTTATGTACAATGTTAATAAATTAGAAGAAATATTAAATGAAAAAATTTTATCAGTAGAAGAAACAGGTTATGGAGTTTCAAATAAAAATTTCATTATTATTACAGATAATAATAAATATTTTTATAGAACATCAAAAGACGAAACAAAAATTGTCAATAAAGCTAACGAAAGAGAAGCCCTTAACTTATTAAGCTCCGAACCATACTTTCTTAGACCAATATATATCAACAATGATAATCTAATTACTGAATTCCAAAAAAATCCTAAAACATTCATTTCTCAAAGATCACTATCAAATATCGTAAGAATTGCTCAGCTTTTAAGGGATTTTCATTCGAAAAAATTTCAAACACAATATATATTTGATCCAATATCTAAACTAAATGATTTTTATGCTCAACTAGATTTTACTGAACATAATTTATCAGATTTTAAACATATCATAGATGGATTTAAAAAAGTATATAATCCTGATCGGTTATGTCATAATGATCTTGTAGAAGGAAATTTCTTGTTTTCAAATGAAAAACTATATTTAATTGACTATGAATACGCCGGCTATAACGACTACTATTTTGATATAGCAAGTTTTATTTCAGAAAATAATTTAAACTACCAGGAAACCATTACCTTTCTAAAATCATACTTTGTTGAAGAAGAATGCAATTACAAAAAATTAGATATATTTCTGAACTTTTGTGATTTACTTTGGTATACTTGGGCTCTCCTTCTTTATGAAAAGAGAAGAGAAGAAGTATATAACGAAATAGCACAGAATAAACTTTATAATCTTAAAAACCCTAGAAAAATAATATATTAAGAAATATGCACATCCACAGAAAATTTTGATAGATTTCTGTGGATGTTTTCTAAATTTATATTTATATAATAACAAAAATACTAGTTATTTCTATAAAAAAAGTTACTTGCAAAATTATGCAAGTAACCTTTAATTAAACTTTTATTATTTAGCTAAAGCTGCTTTAGCTTGTTCACAAATGCTTGCGAAACCAGCTGCGTCGTGGATAGCGATTTCTGATAACATTTTTCTGTTAATATCGATTCCAGCAACTTTAA
>CAURKK010000005.1:0-46432 GCA_963525505.1 uncultured Gemella sp. | reverse complement strand
CTGTCCTTTTTTGGAATTAACGTTGACTTAATTCGTTTAGTTTTCAATGTTCAAAATAATGGAGCGGGTGATGAGAATCGAACTCACAACATCAGTTTGGAAGACTGAGGTTTTACCACTAAACTACACCCGCATTATTAAATTTAAATTTCAGTGTTTGTTCAACACTTAAACTATTTTATCATAGTCAGTTGTTTTTGTCAACAACTTTTTTATTTTTTTATCAGTCTTTTTAAAACTATTTTAATCTGTTTTGAGACTTTTTTAGTTTATCATTTCTATTTGTTTTTGTCAAGTATTTTTTTAAATTTCTTAACATTTGTTTTTCTGAAATGCTTTATTGTTCGTCTTCTCTATCAGAAGACTTTTATAATTTTATCACCACTTTTATATAATGTCAATAGAAAATAAAAAAAAAGTTTAGAAAATTTCTTATACTAGTTTTCTAAACTTTTTCTTCTATATTATGTTGTTATTTTGTTGTTTGTCTGTGAACTATTCTATATGGAAGATTCATTTCGTTTGTTTGTGCATTTAATTCTGCTAATTCTTCCTCGTCAATTTCTTCACCTTTACGTTTTGCTTTTTCTATATCGATAACTTTTGTTAATACTCGCATAGAAACTGCTCCAATGTCAAAAATTGGTTGGAATACAGATGAAATTTTAGGTCTTGTCATATTAATCAATTTTGTATTTTCTAGTGAAAGAATTTGTAAATCACCTGGAATACTTACACCCAAATCTAGTGCTTGTTGCATTATTGCAAGTGATACTTCATCGTACATTGTAATTACTGCTTCTGATTCGTTATTACTAATTGCTTTATACAATTTATTACTTTCTTTATAAGTTTTATATCCGTCAATTATATTTTGTGGTTTAAAGTCAACTTTTTCAGAAGCTAATGCATCTTTATAACCTTTAATTAATCTTTGTGTTTTTTGACTTTCAAATTTATCTATTACAAATGAAATATTTTTTACTCCTTTTGATAGGAATTCTTTTGTAACATCATAAGCTGCTTTTTCATAATCAATATTTACTGAATAGAAATCAGAATCTGTTCCTAAATTTCCCGCTAATACTACTGGTATTTGAATATCTTGTAAATAATTTTTTGAACTATCTGAAAGTGAATGTCCTAAATAGATTATTCCATCTACTTGTTTACTAACAAATGATCCGAATATGTTTTTTTCGATTTCTTTGTCATCACATGAATTAGCTAATATTATATTGTATTTATACATATTAGCTACTGATTCTATACCACTAACTATTTCTGCAGAAGATAAATCCGCGATGTCCGGTAATACAATACCTATAGTTGTTGTTTTTTTACTAGCAAGTCCTCTGGCAACAGCGTTAGGCGTATATCTTAATTTTTTAATAACCTCTTGGACACGTAGTCTTGTATCTTCTTTTACATTAGGATTATTATTCACAACCCTAGATACAGTTGCCATCGATACTTTTGCTTCTTTAGCTACGTCATATATCGTTATTGTCATAGTCTTTCTCCTCTACTTTTTATTAAAATTTATTTGGTAATTTTTAAAAACCTTTTCATCCTTATATATTGTACCAAAATTTTTACTATAAGTCTAGTAGTTGAAAACAAATTTGTTTATATTTTTTTATTTTCAAAAAACGTTTACTTTATTGTATTAATAATGTTTAATAACTTTAAATTTTGTAAAAAAAAGAAGAATTAAATTCTCCTTTAATTTTAAGGTTTAAATTTAATTCTTCTATAATTTTTATCTAAATTAAGCTTCTAAAGCTACGTATGCTTTTTCTAAAGTTTCTTTTAGAACTTTAGCTGAATGTTGCATTTTAGCTGTTTCTTCTTCAGTTAAGTCTAATTCTACTACTTCACGAACACCTTCGCGTCCAACGATAGCTGGAGTTCCGATGTATAATCCGTCGATTCCGTAGTGTCCATCACAGTATCCACTTACTGCAAGCTCAACGTTTTCGTCACGTAAGATAGCTTTAACGATTGTGAATAAAGCAAGACCGATTGCGTAGTAAGTAGCGCGTTTACGGTTAATTACTTCGTAAGCAGCACGCATAACTTTTTCTTCTACATCAGCGAAGTCTTCTTTAGTGTATTTAGAAGTTTCTAAGAATCTATCGAATTGTTTTCCGTAAACATTTACGTTACTCCATGCAGCAAGTTGAGTGTCTCCGTGTTCCCCAATGATATAACCACGAACACTGCTTGGTGCTAATCCTAATTTATCTCCTAAGATGTAACGGAATCTTGAAGAGTCAAGAGTAGTTCCTGATCCAACGATTTTGTTTCTTGGGAATCCAGTGAATTTTTGTAAAGCGTTAGTTAATACGTCTACTGGGTTAGATGCAATTACGATTACTCCATCGAATCCTGAAGCTACGATTTGCTCAGACATATCTTTAACAACTTTCATGTTTTTGTCAACTAGGTCAAGACGAGTTTCACCTGGTTTTTGTGGAAGACCTCCAGCGATTACGATAACGTCTGCATCAGCACATTGTTCGTATCCACCTGAAGTTACTTTAATAGGTGGTACTAATGCTCCACCGTGGTTAAGGTCCATTGCTTCACCTTCTGCTTTTTCAGCAAAGAAGTCGATTAATCCTAATTCTTCACAAAGTCCGCTTGAATATAATTGATAAGCAAAGCTCATCCCTACCATTCCTGCTCCTATTAAAACAACTTTTCTGTTTTTCGCTTTCATAAGAAAACCTCCATATAATTTATATATTTTTAGATATTTTTAAGTAATTATTTTTACTATTTTATTTTTATGAGATAGAATACTTGAAAAATCCCCATTAAAGTATAAATATCTCATTTCCCTTAGAATTATATCACATTATTGTAAAAAAAGAAAGTGTTTTTATTAGCTTAAATTATAACTTCTTGTTATTAATCTAAACAAATTTTCATATGTTTTTTACATAGTATTACATTTTATTTAAATATTAATTAAAGCGTTTTCCTTTTATTACCTTACTTTTTGGTTATACTTATTGTATAAGATAATTTTTTGATTTTATTTTAATGTATGAGATTTTTTTTTATTTTTTCTTATAAATTTTTTTACTTGTATTAATAAATTTTGTTTTTCTGTATTTATTTTACAAATCGCTGTATTATTAATTTCTTAATATTTAATTAACTTGTATTATTACAGTGTGTTTTTTTAATCTTCTTTTTTTATATTTTTTTACAAAAAAAGAACGCCTCAACAATCCTGTTATTAGATAAAACAGTTTTTATTGAGTCGTTCTATTAAATATTATACACTTGAAAATATTTTTTTCTTCTTAATTTTAGTATTAATTTATATATATTACTTTTCTATTATATTTCCTTTTGAACTACAGTGAACTAGTGTAATTAGCAATACCGCAGCAGTTAAAATTAGTACGTATAGAGCTTTATTCCAATCTGAAATATCTCTAATGTATCCTAATAATGGAGGGAATATAGCTGCTAATAAATATCCTCCTGATTGTGCTAAACCTGAGATATCTGCCGCTTCACTTTCATTTCTTGATTTAACAGAGAATAGATACATTACATAAGAGAATGATCCTCCTCCAGCTAAAGCAAAAATAATGATGAATGTTAACATTAATACAAAGTTTCCACTTGTATAAAGCATTCCTACTAGTGATATTAAGTATCCTATTGTTATTACAACTGGAATAATTAATTTGTTATGTAATTTATCAGCTAAAATTGGTACTATAAATGTTGATGGAAATTGTGCAAATTGGCTTATTGATAATAATAATCCTGCTGTCTCTGGTGAAAAATCTTTACTAATCATAATTTCAGCAAACCAAGAAACACTACAATAGAATAATGCTGATTGAAGTCCCATACTTAACATGATTGTCCACATTTTTGAATACTTAAAATATCCATGTACTTTTTCATGAGTATCTGTCACTTCACTTGCATTGTTATTTTTAGACATCACTACATAAATAACTATATTAACAACCGCTATAATTATCCAAATATTAACAGCAAGACCTGTCGCAAAGTTCTTTCCTCCAATATTAGTACTTAATATTGGATAACTTATTCCTGCAGCTACAGCTGCACCTATGTTCATAACTACAGCGTAAAATCCTGTCATTATACCTATTTTTTCAGGATAATATTTTTTTACTAATCCTGGTAATAATACATTCCCTACAGTTATCCCTACTCCGATTATAAACGTTGTAATAAAGAAAACATAAGTATTAATATAAAATCTTAATCCTAATCCAATACTTATAATTACTGCAGAGAATAATAAAGTTTTTTCTAACCCTGCTTTATTTGAAAATTTAGCTACCATTAGACTAAATATTGCAAATGCGATTAATGGTATTGTTGTAATAAATCCTGCTACTGTATTGTTTATATCTAATATAGATTTTAATGGCCCAACTATTGCTCCAACTGATGTAATAGGTGTTCTTAATATAAGACTTAAAAAGATAACACCTAGTATTATTAATATTCTATTAGATTTTTTTGTCATTGTTCCTCCTTGATTTAAACATAAAAAGAGCTACTCTAAAAATAGTGAACCTTACTTTCTAAATCGCGATTTTTTTTTAAAATAATTTTGATTTATTTGTGTTATTCCTTTATTTATAAAGCTAGCCCCTCCCAGTTTATTAGATATTCTAGAAGATTTGTAATCCTTGTTGAATATCTAATAAATAACTGAGCTTTAGTTTGATTATTGATACTAGATCGTTTTTTATTAATAAGTTCTTACCGGTAAAATTAATTCGATAATTTCTCTGTGGTAATCACTTGGTTGAATAATAAACGCTGTTAATTCTCCAGAGAACTTAACGATAATTTCTTCCGCAGCAACTGCAGATACCGCATCTTTTAAATATTTTCCAGATACTGAAATCTCAAATTTTTCTTCTTCTAGTGTAGAAGATACTTTTAGTTCTTCTACTGCACTTCCTAAGTCTTTAGATTGAGATGAAACTTCTAATGAATTATCAGTAACTACTAATTTTATAATATCATCTTTATCTTCTCTACTCATAAGTGCTACCCTGTCAACTGCACTGAAAAACTCTCTACTATTCGCAACAAATGTACATTCAAAAACAGTAGGAATAAGTTTATTAGTATTAGGATAGTTTCCGCTAATTAATAATACTGTATAAACTACATTTTGGTAATAAAGAACTATTCTGTTATTTTCATAGAAGATTTCTACTTGATCTTTTCCATTTTCTATCATTCTTTGGAAATAAGTTAGAGCTTTTCTAGGAATAATTAAATTAAATTCTTTATTACTATCTTCATCATTAAGTGTAACTTGTCTTCTACTTAGACGATATGAGTCAGTAGCTGTAGCTGTTAAAATTTTGTTACTTAATGAGAAGTTGACTCCCTCTAAAATTGGTCTTTGATCATTAGGAGCTGTACAGAATACTGTTTCTTTAATAATATCATTAAAAACATTAGCTTCTAATTTAAGACTATTTTCTTTAGAAATAACTGGGAATTCTGGATAATCATTTGCATCATATCCTTTAACGTTGAATTCACTTTTTCCTGATTTAACTAATATATTGTTACCTATTGTTTCTATTTCTATTAGATCAGTAGGTGCTTTTCTAATAATTTCTATGAAATTACGTGATGGTAAGACTACTTGACCTTCTTCTTCGATAGTTATAATTTCTTTATCATCTTCATAACTGTTTATTGTATATTCAACAGATACTAAAGAATCACTTGCTTTTAATATAAGCTGATCTTTTTCTAATTCTATTTTTATACCTTTTAAAATTTCAAAAAGAGAATTAGGTGCAATTACTCTTGATACATGATTTAAGCCATCAAGAAAATTTGATTTATTTATAGTTAATTTCATTTTTTCTCCTTATAATATATATATATTTAATAAAATAATAATAATAAGCCCTGTAAAAACTGTTGAAAACTAAAGATAGCTCAAAAATACTGAATTTTCAGTTGTTAATAACTTGTTAAAAAAGTATTTAATATCTATAGTATATTTTAACAGGTTTCTATATGTTTCCTAAACGTTCTTTTATCACTTCTATATCTTCAAAAATTTCTGGATTTTCATCTTTACTAAGTTTTGCAATCTTATTAAATGAATAAAGAATAGAAGTATGATCTTTATTAAAGCAATCACCTATAGAAGGGAAAGATAAAGTTGTAAGTTCTCTGCATAAGTATATTGCTATGTTTCTTACTTGTACGACTTCTTTTTTACGAGAAGATGATAATATATCATCAACTTTGATTTTATAGAAATCAGCACATACATTAATGATGTTCTCAGGTGAGATATTTTTTCTAGGTGAAGTTTTAGCACTTTTTAGTATTTCTTCGGCAATACTAAGTGAAGGTTGTTCATGTTTAGATGTTGCTGTGAATTTAATACGCTTAAGTACTCCTTCAAGCTCTCTTATATTAGAAGATACGTTACTAGAAATATAAGTAAGTGTTTCTTCATCTAGTTTAATATCGAACTGTTCACATTTGAATTTAATAATAGCCATACGAGTTTCGAAGTCAGGTGGTGTAATATCTGCAGTTATCCCTTGACTGAACCTAGTAACTAATCTATCTTCCAAATCATTAAGTTGAGATGGAGAGCGATCACTTATAAGAACGATTTGTTTCTGATTCATTTGTAGTTCGTTAAAAGTATGGAAAAATGCATTTTGTGTTTCTGTTTTACCAGATAAAAATTGAATATCATCGATTAAAAGAGCATCAACATCACGGTATTTTCTTCTAAAATCTTCATCCGCATTAGTATAGTTGTTTTTATCTTTCATCGGTTTAATAGAAGCAAGAAACTCATTTAAGAATTTCTCAGAAGATATACACTCTATTTTAAAATCTGGAAAATTAGCTTCCATTTCATTACCAATAGCATGAAGTAAGTGAGTTTTACCTAATCCTACCCCTCCATAGATAAAAAGAGGATTATAGATTCCACCAGGAGAAACTGCTACATTCCAAGCTATATTATGGGTAAAAGCATTACCCTCTCCTACTACGAAATTTTCAAAAGTGTAGTTTTTATTAAGTGTAGGATTCTTTTTGCTTGCAATGATATTTTTATTTGGAACAGGTTGTTTATAATCTTCTAGAGCAAATGTTTGTTTTTGATAGAAATGTTGAGCTCCAGAAGGTTTATCACCTTGTAGGAAATTCTGTCTAATTAAGTTTTCTGCTGCTGGTTTTTCATCAACAACACGAGGTTTAATTAGAGGAATATCAGTATCTAGTGAAGTATATTCAATATTAAAATCAAAGCCAGTATTTTTCTTTAGTATTTCTTTTAATTTTTGATCATAAGCACCTTGAATAAATTGAGAAATAAGTGCTTCTTTACTAGTAATAACAATAGATTTCTTCATAAAATCTACATTATCAATAGAAGCACCAGAAAACCATGTGTCAAAAACATGAGGATCAACAGTACTTTTTAGTTCACGAAGAATTATTTCCCATAAGAAATTAGAATTACTCAATGAAATCCCTCCTTAAAAAAATATATAAATAATTATAGCATATAATAAAAATAAAATAAAATGATAGTTATTAACAAGTTGTTAACAGAAGTTTTTAAATATGTGAATAAAAACAAAGAAAAAGGCTGTTAATATGTTAAAAAACAAAGAAAAAATATAAAATTAAAATAATATTTGAGAGATTTTTAACAAAGCTAGAAGTTGATATTAACATATATAGAAAGTTTTTCACACACAATTCACACCTGTGAATAACTTTTCTTTGTTAAATTGTGAATAACTTTATAAAACTGTTAAAAACAAGTGAGAAGTTATAATTTTTATTTTGTTGTTTTTTAGTTATTAACAAACTTGTGTGAATAACTTTTAAAATACTGTTAAAAACTTTAATGAATAGGCACTTAAATATTTTTTTATAACTTTATATTTTAATTAACATTTTTTTAACAGATACTAATTTAATAAAGAGTTATTTATTTATAAGAAGTAAATGAATTTAAAATATTTACCATAATATAGAGATAAAAATAATTTATTTAGAGGTTATTTTTTTACATATTAATATTTTTTTAGAAAATATGATGTTTTTACTTGATAAATTATTTTAGATATGTTAAACTAATTCAGTTATTACATCTATCTAAGTAAAGAAAAGAAAACTCGAGGAGGACAAAATGAAACGTACGTATCAACCAAATAAAAGAAAACATTCAAAAGTACACGGATTTAGAGCTAGAATGAGCACTAAAAACGGAAGAAATGTATTAGCAAGACGTAGAGCTAAAGGAAGAAAAGTTCTTTCAGCTTAATGTTTGCAATAAGGGTATCACGCAAGTGGTACTCTTTTTTTATTAGATAGTGGTAAAAAATAAGAAAGATAGTTGTAAAAAAGTCAATAAACTGTTAAAATATTAGTGTTAAGAAAGGTTTTAAGATGAAAAAAGAATATAGAGTAAAAAGCAGTCAAGATTTTGATAATATTATAAGAAAAAAACAATCTTTTGCGAATAGACAGTTTGTTATTTATTATCAAAAGAATAATTTAGACCACATGCGTTTAGGTATTTCTGTAAGTAAAAAATTAGGGAAAGCCTTTGAACGTAATAAAATAAAAAGATATATACGTGAAACTTTTAAAACAAGAAAAGAATTTGTTAAAAACTATGATATAATAGTTATTGCAAGACCTGGCGCTAAAGATATGCCGTTTTTAGAGTTTGGTAGTAGTATCGATCATGTTTTAAAAAGATCAAAATTAATGAAAGTGAAGAGGAGTTAAAAATGGAAAAAGAATATTATTATGTTGGAGTTACTGTAGATGAGGCTATTAAAAAAGGATTAAAAGACCTAGCTTTATCTGAAGAAGCAGTTAAGATTGAAGTAATCGAAGGAGGCAGTGCTGGAATCTTCGGATTATTCAAAAAAGAAGCAAAAGTAAAATTAATTCCATTAGTTGAAAATTATAATAAAGAGGAAGTTGTAGAATTAGCTAAAAAAACTGAAGAAGTTGTAGAAACTGAAAAAACAGTAAAAAAAGAAGAAATCGTTTTAGAAAAAACTGTCGAAAAAAATGTTCAAGAGGTTGAAACAACAGTAGCAGTTGAAGAAATGGTTGTTGAAACTGAAAAACAAGAAGAAGAGGTAAAAAAAGCTAGACGAGAAGATTACATCGTAAAAAATCAAGATAACATTGTAAATTATCTTCAAAATATTGTAGTTGCTATGGGATATCCTGATGCTACCGTAGATTTTAGAGAAGATGGAAATCGTCATTTCACTTTAAATATTAAAACTGAAGAAAATACTAGTTTAATTATAGGTAAACGTGGAATAACTTTAAACAGTTTACAATTTTTAGTTAATAACTATGCTAAAAAATTCAGTTCACACTATTTTAGAATTGAAGTTGATTGTGATGATTACAGAGAAAATCGTAAGAAAACATTGGAAGAATTAGCATTAAACTTAGCTAAAAAATCTAAAAAAATCGGAAAACCTGTTGAATTAGAACCTATGACAAGTATTGAAAGAAAAATTATTCACAATGCTTTAACTGGTATTAAAAATGTGGAAACAGAATCGCGTGGAGAAGAACCGCATAGATATTTAGTTATTACAGCTAAATAGGAGGACTAATGAAGTCAGTATTAATAGTTGATGATAGTTCTTATTACAGAAGTCGCGGAGAAGAGGTAGTAAGCCGTGCAGGATATCAGTGTTATTTTGCAGAAAATGGTGAACAAGCTGTGCGAATGTATAGAAGGATAAAACCATATTTTGTAACTATGGATATTTGTATGCCAATAATGGATGGATTAGAGGCGACGAAGCAGATATGCGCAAATTTCCCTGAAGCTAAGGTGCTTATTTGTAGTAGTGTAGGACATGTACCTATATATAAAAGACAAGCCTTTGCTAATGGAGCATGCGGTATTTTACCAAAAGAGTATGATTTAGATGAATTGGAGTTCGCTATTTCAGAAATAGAGCTTATGGAATAAAATAGAGGAATATGTATCCTATTTCAAAGAAATAATTAAAAAGTAGCTTGGAGAGTACTCCTGCTACTTTTTTTGTTAGTCAAATTTCTAAAGGTTAATCTGGACGAGAAATAAAAAAATAAATGACATAGTAAGTGATGGTCGTATATAGAGAAAAATTCAAAGGAATAGTGTATAATAAATAGGATATGAATTTTTTATTAATATAAAAATTTTAAAGGAGTTTGAACAATGAGTGAAACAATTTGCGCTATATCGACAGCTCTAGGAGAAGGAGCTATAGGTATTGTTAGACTTAGTGGTGACGAAGCATTTAGCATTGCTGAAAAAATAGTTAGACTACCAAAAGGAAAAACTGTAGAGAGTCTAGCTAGTCACACAATAAATTATGGAAATGTAGTTGATCCAGCTACTAATGAAAAAATCGAAGAAATTATGCTTGTGAAAATGATAGGTCCTCGTACATATACTACAGAAGATGTTATAGAAATCAACTGTCACGGTGGTATTGTAACGATTCAAAAAGTACTTGCACTTTGCTTAGAACACGGTGCTAGAATGGCTGAACCAGGAGAATTTACAAAACGTGCCTTTTTAAATGGACGTATCGATTTAACACAAGCAGAGGCTGTAATCGACTTTATTAAGAGTAAAACAGATGAGGCTAGTCAAATAGCTAACAACCAAATGCAAGGACGTTTATCGACGCTTATTAAACGTCTAAGAGCTGAAATTTTGGATATACTAACAGTTGTTGAGGTAAATATCGACTACCCTGAATACGATGACCTAGAAATAGAAACCACAAAAACTATTCTTGAAAAATCAACAAGTATTAGAAATAGTTTAGAAAGTCTATTAGAAACATCAAAACAAGGGAAAATCATTAAAGAAGGAATAAATACGGCGATTATTGGACGACCTAATGTTGGTAAGAGTTCACTGTTAAATAACCTACTGCAAGAAAATAAAGCTATCGTAACTGATATCGCAGGAACAACTCGTGACGTACTAGAAGAGTACGTGAATATTAAAGGAGTACCTATTAAATTAATCGATACAGCTGGTATTCGCGAAACAGACGATATCGTAGAACAAATAGGTGTTAAACGAAGTAAAGAAGCTTTAGAAAAAGCAGATTTAGTATTGTTCTTATTAAATAGTAGTGAAGAACTAACAGAAGATGACAAAGAGTTATTAAAACTAACAGAAGGAAAAACAACTATTGTAATATTAAATAAATTAGATTTAGAGACGAAAATCGATATTGCAGAAGTTGAAAAATTAGCGTACAATCACCCTATTATTAAAACATCTATGACAACATATAAGGGAATAGATGAACTAGAGAAAAATATAAGAGACTTATTCTTCGGTGGAGCTGCTCGTCCAAAAGATGCGACATATTTATCAAATACACGTCAAATCAACCTTATCCAACGTGCATTAGCTAGTTTAAATGATGCTATCGGAGCTGCTGAATTAGGATTAGAAGTAGACATGGTATTAATAGATTATACGAATACATTCAACCTATTAGGAGAAGTTATCGGAGAAAACTCTGGTGATGAGCTGATAAATGAATTATTCAGTAGATTCTGTCTAGGAAAATAAAATGTTTCACATGAAACATGAAACAAAAAGGAGAACGAAATGAAATGTATAAGTTTTAATGTCAATGGTCTTAGAGCGATCGTTGGTAAAAATTTTGAAGAAGATTTTAAAAAATTAGATGCTGATTTTTTCTGTTTACAAGAAACGAAGATGCAAGCAGGCCAATTAGATTTACAATTTGATGGATATTATAGCTATTTTAACTATGCTGAGCGTAAAGGATACTCAGGAACAGCAATATACACTAAACACGAGCCTCTAAACGTAACATACGGAATAGGAATCGAAGAACACGATACAGAAGGTCGTGTAATTACACTAGAGTACGATAAATTCTTCTTTATCACTGTATACACACCGAACTCAGGTAGTGAACTTAAGAGATTAGAATACCGTATGAGTTGGGAAGAAGACTTTAAAAATTACTTATTAGAATTAAATAAAACTAAAGGTGTTGTTGTTTGTGGAGATTTAAATGTTGCTCACACAGAAATTGATTTAAAAAATCCAAAATCAAACACAAAAAATGCAGGATTTACACCAGAAGAAAGAGAAAAATTCACGAAGTTATTAGATGCAGGATTTATTGATACATTTAGATATTATAATCCTGATTTAACAGGTGCATACTCTTGGTGGAGTTATCGCTTTAATGCACGTAAAAATAATGCAGGATGGAGAATTGATTACTTCTTAGTAAGTCGTGACTTAGAGGAGTACTTAGAAAGTGCTGCAATCCATCACGAAATATTTGGTAGTGATCATTGTCCAGTTGAGCTTGTATTAAAAGACAATTTGTTGTAGAATATAATATGCGGTTGACTTAAAAGACCTAAATTTTAACAAAGTGTATATGAAAACTCATAGACGCAGTGGTTTATTGACATCTAAATTTGCTTTTAAAAAGCTTTTTAGATATCTAATAAACTGTGCGGGAGTGACTCGACAAAATCGATTTCGACGAAATCACGATTTTGAGTCACCCCCCATATTTTTAATTTTACCAGACTTAAGATTAATATTGGCTGGTAATTTGCAAACATTAAAGAATGTAAATAACAATCTTTAAAATATATATGAAATAAACGGAGGCGACTTAATTAGAATAAACTATAATATTAGGTTGCATCCGTTATTAATTTTAAGAAAAGAGGTAATTTATGGGACCAAAATTCTATATAGAAGACGTACATGATTGTGATTCACAGTATTCTATTGATTATATAAAATTCGATGAATTAGGGAAAATAGATATTGTTAGAGAAACATACGGACGAAATTATTTAGTAGAAAGAGATATACAGTTACCAATTTTTGAAACAGAAGAAGAATATATAGATTATTTAGCGAAAAAAGATATAATAGATCCATATTTTTCAGATATTCTTCATAAATTAGTGGGGTATACACCTGAAAATATAGTTATAGATGAAGTATCTTTAAATAACGCACTATTTATAGGTGATCCTAGGGGTACTGATAGACCTGGTGGGTTTAAAAATGCATTCGAGCTGCTTATGGAAGCGACGATGATATGGGAATTCTCCGCTATAGATGCTATGGAAAAAACTATGCAGGTAATAAGAACACTCCTACGCGATAAAGAGCATAGATACCAAGAAAAACTAATTAGAATAAAATAGGTGAAAATATGCTAAGAACAACGAAAGAATATGAATTAGAACGTGTAATGAAGATAATAGAAGAAGGTAGAGAGTTTTTAAAAGAACAAGGTGTAAATCAGTGGCAACATGGTTCCCCTAGTCGTGATGTGATTATTAATGATATTAATGTAGGTATATCATATATATATGAAAAATCAGGTGAACTAGTTGCTACAGCTATGCTTACTACTCTTGATGAAGATTATGAAAACTACCCTACTTTTTGGTCAGAAAATTCTAGTTATTTAGCTATTCATCGATTGGCTACCTCAAAACAATTTCGAAATCAAGGAATTGCTCGTGAATTTTTGGAAGCTATCTATCTTTTTGCTAAATCTCAAAATATAAAATATTTGAGAATAGATACTCATTTAGATAATAAAATAATGAGAAAATTTTTAAGTGGATTTGGATTTGAAGAAAAAGGTGTCATAAAATTAACTATGAAAAATATTTTAGAAGATAAAGAAAGAGTTGGTTACGAATTAGAAGTAAGATAATAGTCAATGTTTCATGTGAAACAAATATAAGATGATAAAATTTTCTGGAAGTTTCAAATGAAACAAAATAAAAGGAGGAAAACAATGAAATTTTATTCTTACGAATATTTAAAAAGTAAAATAGAACAAAATAATTTAGTAGGAATTGTAATAGTAGGATTACTACTTTTAGTATTGTTGTTTAGTTTAGTTAAATATTATAAAAATAGACAAGATACAAAATATAGAGAATTATCAACAATATTAGTATTAGGAACAGTATTAGCAATAACTATAGGTATAACAAATTACAAAGACAAATCTATTTCTTCTAATCAGTATAGAAGTTCTGTACAATTTATTGAAAAAATAGCAGAACATTTAAATATAGAAAAAACAAGTATTTACATCAATAGTGAGGCATCTATAGAAAATTCATTTGTGAAAATAGATAACACTTATTATAGAGTAATAAGCAGTGGAAAAAAAGATGATTACTTATTAGAAAAAATTGAACTGGTAGATCCAGTAGTTGAGAAAGTGGAGGTAAATAAATAATGCAACTTTCATATATAGATATAGCAATAAAATTAGCATTAGGATTACTATCATTAGTGTTTGTTATAAATGTATCAGGTAAAGGTAACTTAGCACCAGCATCAGCGAGTGATCAAGTACAAAACTATGTACTCGGGGGAATAATAGGTGGAGTAATTTATAATCAAGCAATTTCGATTTTACAATATATCAATATTCTATTGATTTGGGTGATTTTAGTACTTACTCAAAAATGGTTAAAAACTAATAATATGTTTTTCAAAAAGGTGGTAGATGGAGAACCGACAACAGTAATAAAAAATGGAAAAATAGATGTTGAAGCTACAAGAAAAAGTGGTTTATCTGCGAATGATTTAGCGTTTAAACTAAGAAGTCAGGGAGTATATAGTATTAAAAAAGTTAAAAGAGCCGTATTAGAACAAAATGGACAGTTAATTATAGTTTTAGCGGGCGATGAAAACCCAAAATATCCAATAATTACAGATGGTAATATTCAAATTAATACATTGGAATCAATAGATAAAACAGAAGAATGGTTAAATGAAACTTTATTGGAATTAGGATACGAAGATACATCTAAAATATTCTTAGCGGAGTATGACAAAGGGCAACTCTACATAATAGAATATTAAAATAATAATATTATTAAATAATATTAAGAAAATCCTGCTAGGATGTAAAATAAATACAAAATATAAAAATAATAATACTGATTAAGATTATAAAAAAGAAAAGCAGGAAATTGAAAAAATCAATTTTCTGCTTTTAAAAAACTATTTTTCAGCATTAATAAAATCGAAAGAAGAATCTTCTTGGAATTTTTTAACGACATAAGAGCAAGAAGCTTTAATTTTCTTATTTTGCTCGTGCATATCTTTAACAAGAGCGTCTAAAAGCTTTCCTGCTACACCTTGACCACGAAGAGATGAATCAACAAAAGTATGATCAGCAATAACTACATTAGGATTGCTAGTATTAGAATAAGTAATTTCAGCAATAACCTTACCATTTTCATCATATTTAACGAAACCATTATTTGTTTTAGTAAATTCCATATAAACCTCCTAGAATAATCATATAGTAAAATGAGTGTTATTACTGTTATTATATCATAAAAAAGGCGAAAAGGATTTAGAATTGAATTAAAAGAAAGAAAGAAGAGTGAAAAAAAGGAGAAGATATTGCTGAAGAGAGGATAAAAGATAGATAGGTTATTAAAGGTATAGTAGAAGTAACTATTAAAGTTTATTATGTTTTAATTTTTGTTTAAAACTTATAGTCATTTTTCTTCTATCAAATCCCCTTTTCTTTCCTTATTTTCTAGCCCCTTATTTTTATTCTCCTTTATTTTTGTAAATCCTACTTAAAAATTACAAAAAGATAATTTCTTAAATTCAAATAAATAATTTTACTTGATTTTTATTGAAAAATTAATAAATAAATTAAAATACTTTTATAAGAATTTTTGTTTAACATCTTATAGAAGAAAAGTAAACCGTTTTAATTTTTTTAAAAAAGTTGTTGACAAATATTGGAAACGGGTGTACAATTAGTTTAATTTAATACACAAACGTTGAAAAGATAAGTAGATTAATACGTAACTAAAACAGAGAGTTGCTGGGCGGTGTGAAGCAACACGGTGAAGATTAGTTGAAAATGGTCTTAGAGTTTTGTTTATCTAATAGGTGAACACGTGAGTTGCACGATATAGCACACAGTATAAACATGTACTGAATAAGGTACTAATCGTAAGGTTAGTATAAACTAGAGTGGTAACGCGAATTAAGATACTCGCCTCTATTGCATAAGCAATAGGGGTGTTTTTTATTACCTAAAAATAAAACTTTAAAAAGAACGTAGAAAAGAGGAAAAATATATATGACAAGAAAATTTAACTTTGAAACATTACAATTACACGCAGGACAAACAGTTGGAGATACAAAAGCAAGAGCTGTACCAATATATCAAACAACATCATTCGTTTTCGACGATACTCAAGATGCAGCAGATGCTTTTGCATTAAGAAAAGCAAGTAACATTTATACTCGTATAACAAACCCTACTACTTCCGTATTTGAAGAAAGAATTAATGCGCTTGAAGGAGGGGTTGGAGCGTTAGCGGTAGCTTCTGGAATGGCTGCAATTACATATGTCTTCTTGACATTAGCTCATGCTGGAGATCACATTGTATCTTCTAAAAACATATACGGAGGTACATATAATTTGTTAAAACTTACATTACCTCGCTATGGAGTAGAGTCAACTTTTGTTGATCCTGATAATTTTGAAGAAATAGAGCAAGCAATTACAGATAAAACTAAAGCATTGTTCGTAGAAACTCTAGGAAATCCTTTAGCAAATGTGGCTGATTTAGAAAAATGGGCTGAGATTGCTCATAAACACAAAATTCCGTTAGTAGTAGATAATACATTCGCTAGTCCTTATTTAATTAATGCTTTTAGCCACGGGGTAGATATTATTATACACTCTGCGACTAAATTCATCGGAGGACATGGTACATCGATTGGTGGTGTTATCGTTGATAGTGGTAAATTTGATTGGGAAGGTAGCGGAAAATTCCCTCAACTAGTAGATGAAGATCCAAGTTATCACAACTTAAGCTATACAAGAGATGTAGGTGCTGCGGCATTTATCACGAATGTAAGAACACAATTATTACGTGACACTGGTGCTGCTTTATCACCATTCAATTCATTCTTATTATTACAAGGGTTAGAAACATTATCATTACGTGTAGAACGTCACATAGAAAATACTCATAAAGTATTAGACTTCTTAGCTAAGCACCCTAAAGTAGAATCAATCAACTACCCAGGATTAGAAGGAAATAAATACTTTGAACTTGCTAAAAAATACCTACCTAAAGGAAGTGGATCTATATTCTCGTTCGACGTAGTAGGAGGAGAAGAAGCTGCACGTAAAGTAATCGACAGTTTAGAAATATTCTCTAACTTAGCTAATGTAGCTGATGCGAAAAGTTTAGCTATTCACCCGGCGACTACAACACATGGTCAATTAAGCCCAGAAGAATTAACATACACAGGAATTACTCCTGCACAAATTAGATTATCAATCGGATTAGAAAATGCAGATGATTTAATCGAAGACTTACGCTTAGCGTTAGAAAATATTTAATAGAGAAAAAGTTTCACAAGAAACATTTATTTAAAAAAATTAATATTTTATTATAATTTGTGGATTAAGACAGAAATTTAAACACCCTTGACAACCATTTATTTTAATACTAATACAAAAAAATATCTTAATCCACAATTTTCTCTTTTTAAGCAGGATTGTTTAGGAAACCGAAATAGAAGCAAAACAGTGTAGATATTTCATTTGGATTCCTAGGCAGTCTCTGCTTTTTATTATGGTATAAATCATAATTATAGTTGTTTTTATTTTGAAACATACCATTAGGAATGTCTTTGTGATATAATTTTAGTAATAATAGTAACTAAGGGGTGAAAACATGTATAAAGTAATGATAGTAGAAGATGATGAGATAATTTCAAATTCAATAGCTGGATATTTGCAAAAGTGGCAGTACACTACACACGAGGTTGTAGATTTTCAAAATGTAGTTAAGGAATTTGTGGAACAATCTCCGGACTTAGTATTAATGGATATTAATCTCCCCTACTTTGATGGTTATTATTTCTGTGAGGAGATTAGGAAGTTGTCGAAAGTGCCGATAATTTTTATTTCATCTGCGAATGATGATATGAATATTGTTATGGCGATGAATATTGGTGCTGATGATTTTATAGAAAAACCATTTAAGTTAGTTGTCCTAAAGGCAAAAATCGAAGCCCTACTCCGCCGTGTTTATAATTTTAGTGGATCTTCGAATCTTGTAGTATATAAGGATGTAATTTTTGATATGAGCCGTGATGAGGTAAAATATCAAGATAATATCATCGAACTAACAAAAAATGAAGGTAAAATTCTTACAGTATTATTAGAAAATAGAGAAAAAATAGTAACAAGAGAAGAAATAATTACCGCCTTGTGGCAAAATGATAACTTTATAGATGAAAATACTTTGTCGGTGAATATAAACAGACTTCGTTCTAAATTGAAAAGTATAGGAATAGATGAATTTATTACTACTAAAAAAGGAAAAGGATATATTGTCTAATGGAAATATTAAAAAGTTACTTAAAGAAAAACATAAAAGTTTATATTTTATTCGTAGTTTTTATTACCATATTTTTCATTATGTTTTATTTATATAATTTGCCACTAGAAGCGCTAATATATACAGGAAGTTTTTGTTTTTTAGCATCACTTATAGCTAGTTTTTCAGATTTTGTTAATTATAGAGAGAGTTATAAAAAATTAAAATTTCTAGAGAAAAATATACTAAATGATCTAGAAGATTTACCGAAGAGTTTGGATATTAGGATTGATTATTACCACAAGATTATAGAGAAATTATATGAAGAGTTAGAGAAATCAACTCAGGAAAATCGACAAAAAAATACAGATATGGTTGATTACTATAGTATGTGGGTTCATCAGATAAAAACGCCGATTGCAGCGATGAATTTTCTATTAGACAATGAAGAAGTAGATTTGAAAAACCTACAGCAAGAATTGTTTAAAATAGAACGTTATGTTGAGATGGTTCTGACATATATAAGATTAGATAGCACATCATCAGATTACGTTATAACTAAGATTAATCTTGATGAAGTCGTGAAAGATAGTGTAAAAAAATATGCGACTATATTCATTAACAAAAAAATAAAATTAAACTATGTTTCACATGAAACAATGGTAATCAGTGATAAAAAATGGTTGAGTTTCGCCTTTGAACAAATACTAGGTAATAGTGTGAAGTACTCTAGAGCAGATGGTGAGATTACTATAAAGACATATGAAAATAGATTAGTTATAGAAGATAAGGGGATAGGAATTAAAGAAGAAGATTTACCTCGAATTTTCGAAAAAGGTTTTACAGGATTTAATGGAAGATATGAAAAAAAATCGAGTGGTCTAGGTTTATATTTATGTAAAAAAACTCTAGATAAACTAGGTCATCATATTGAAATTTCTTCAAAAGTAGGAGAAGGAACTAGGATAGAAATCACATTCCCGAAAGAAGATACTTTAAGGGATTAGGGCTAGATATGAAGATGTTTTATTACGTTGAATATTCATAGGAAAAACTCAAGTAACTTCAATTGCAAATAAAAAGTAATAAATATCCCAATCTTACAAAAGTGTAAGGTTGGGAGCTTTTTTGTAAGAAAAATCGATAGAATCTGTAAGAAAAGTAAGGTAAAATATAAATATAAACAACGAGGAAGTTGTAGAAAAGTTCGAACTAGGAAAATTAGATAAAAGAATATAGGAGTGATAAAAATGTTATTAGAAGTCAATAATGTAAGAAAAGTTTATACAACAAGATTAAGTACACAAAGTACAGAAGCGTTAAAAAATGTAAATTTCGCAGTAGATAATGGTGAATATGTAGCGATTATGGGTGAGAGCGGAAGTGGTAAAACTACTTTATTAAATATTATCGCAACATTCGATAAAGCAACGTCAGGAAATGTAAATTTAAACAATTTAGATTTAAGTAAGTTGAAAGATAAAGACTTAGCGAATTTCCGTCGTGACAATCTAGGATTCGTCTTCCAAGATTTCAATCTACTTGATAATTTTTCTATAAAAGATAATATTTTATTACCGTTAGTGTTAGCAAATAAAAAATATAAAGATATGGAAAAAAGACTAGAGAAAGTAACTAAACCTCTAGGAATTGATAAATTAATCAACAAGTTTCCATATGAAGTATCTGGTGGTCAACGTCAAAGGGTAGCGGTAGCTCGTGCGATTATCACGAACCCAGCTCTGATTTTAGCGGATGAACCGACAGGAGCACTAGATTCAAAATCAACAGATCAACTGTTAGAAGTTTTTGAAAAACTTAATAACGCAGGACAAACAATAATTATGGTTACGCACTCTGTGAAAACAGCAGCTCGTGCTAAACGTGTATTATTTATTAAAGATGGGGTAGTTTTCCATGAACTTAGAAAAGGAAATGCGACTACGAGTGAGATGTTCCAAAAAATTAATGACACGTTAACTTTAATGCAGGCAGGTGAGTAAGATGAGCTTCTTTTATAGCAAATTTGCTTTAAACAACCTTGTAAAAAATAAAAGATTTATAGTACCTTATGTATTATCAACAATTTTTACAATAATGTCGTTTTATATACTTTCATCTCTAGCTTTTGGGGATAACTTAAACAAACTTCCAAATGGTATTGAGGCGACTAAACAGGTGTTAAGTTTGGGAATAATTGTAATAGCAATTTTTTCTACAATATTCTTATTTTACACTTACAGTTTTTTAGTAAAACGTAGAGTGAGAGAATTTGGATTGTATGCCGTGTTAGGTATGACAAAAAAACAAATAGCGAAAATTTTAGTGCTAGAAACGATTTTTATCGCTATAACTACCTTAGTAGTAGGTATTGGATTAGGTATTTTATTCGATAAACTTATGTTGTTAGTATTATTGAAATTATTCTCAGCAACGGTTACTTTCGGTTTTAGTATTACACCGATAGCTGTAGTATTCTCAGTATTATTATTCGGAGGAGTATACTTCTTATTATTACTTTATACAGTTATTAAAATAGCTAGACTAAGAATTGTAGCTTTATTAAAAGATGAAAATAAAGGTGAAAAAGAACCGAAATCTAGATGGATTTTAGCGATAATCGGGTTAGCATTAATCGGTTATGGATATTACACAGCACAAACTGTACAAAACCCTATAAAAGCAATAACAGTATTCTTCTTTGCGGTAATTGCAGTAATTATAGGTACGTATCTAGTATTCATGGCTGTTAGTATTACAGTACTAAAAATTATGAAAAATAATAAAAATTTCTACTACAAACCTAAAAACTTCATCAGCGTTTCTGGTTTATTATATAGAATGAAAAGAAATGCAGTGGGATTAGCGAATATTTGTATATTATCTACAATGGTTCTTGTAACTATGGGGACAACATCAGCGTTATATGCAGGTATGGAAAAATCTTATAACGAAAGATTCCCAAAACAAATAATGATCGCAGGTTATCATTCTACTAGTGGTAAATTGAAAGAGATTGAAAATAATGCAAAAATAGCGGCTAAAGAAGCGGGAACTGAAGTAGAAGATATGGTTTCATATAATTCAGTACCTATGGTAGGAAGACTATCGAATGATAAATTCAAGGCTGAAGCTAATCTAGGGGTTGACTTAGCTAATGTAAAAATGATAGTTACCTTAGAATTAAAAGACTATAATAAAGTTGCTAATAAAAATAAAACATTAGAAAGTAACGAAATTTTCTTACATATTGATAAAAAAGGTAATTATAATCACAATACTATTTCACTAAATGGTAGCGAGTATAAAATTAAAGAAAAATTATCAGAGTTTCCAGGAGCAATAGGTTCAGCAGCAGCGAATATTATTGATACTTACTACGTTGTTGTAAAAGATGATAAAGAAGCGGAAAAAATAGTTGCACAATTAGCTGCGAGAATGGACGAACTTAGTAAACAAAATCCAGATAGTAGAGGAATAAGTATAGCAACTGGCACAGCTACAGTTCAAAACTACGTTGGATTCAATATTAAAGACACTACTAAAGAAGCTAAGGTAATCGAAAGTTTTAAAAAATTAGAAAAACAAGTGGGAATAGAAATAGAAGGTAAAGATGAAAATCAACTTACATTCAGAGGGGTCTTCGCATCATTCCTATTCATCGGAGTGTTCATAAGCTTAATATTTGTAACATCTCAAGTGGTAATAATGTACTACAAACAAATCTCAGAAGGTTATGAAGATAAAGGAAACTTTGAAATCATGAGAAAAGTAGGTATCACAGATAAACAGATTAAACAATCAATAAGATCACAAGTGCTGTTAATCTTCTTCTCACCGCTAATTATAGCGACACTACACACGATAGTAGCATATCCGTTTATCGAAAAAATTTTAAGATTATTCTTAATAACAGATAATAGTATTTTCTTACAAGCACTAGCTGTGACAATCGTAGTATTCGCAATCTTCTATCTAATAGTTTATATGATAACATCAAAAATTTACTATAGAATTATAAAAGAATAGACGAAAATAAACTCCAGAGGAAAAATCTGGAGTTTATTCCTTTTTATTTGCATTTGGACTTTTGTTCTTATGAAATAGAAAATGTAAGAACAAAAGTGAGATTAGGAGTAAAAGAAAAGTTACTCGCTGTCTTTCTAAGAAAAACACACACATTAATAAGCACCGGCAAACTGTGTACCCCATACAAACAAAACCGTGAAATGCAAAGAGTTAGCAGGAATGAGACCTCCCACATATCCCGAACATTTTCTATATTTTTGAACATTTTCGTAACAATAAACTTTAAAGCTATCTTTTAATTTATCTATATAGTATAATAAAAAGGTATAATTGATAATTAATATCAATGCAGGTAACTAGAACCTTTTTCATAAAAAGAGTGAATGTTGGATTTTTATAAAAAATAACCTAAGTCCGATATCATATTTTTACTCTTTTTGTGTAAATTAATCTAAATTTGAAATTAAATAAGGAGATATTATGAAGATAGATGGTAGAGCGATGGCTCTCTTTAATATCAAAAAAGAAGTATATCTCGTAGCGATTCTTAAACTTGTTGCCTTTTGGTGCTCGCTATTTTTTATCTACAATTTCGTAGATTTTCTATTTTATTCACTAGGTGAAGAGAGTAGAAATGGTGCTGTATTAGGATTTATTCTAAAAACGGTAGTAGGTTTAGTAGTTTATTACGGAGCTACAACAGGGGATAATTACTTCAGTCACAAAATTTCTAAACAGGTTAGAAATACATTAAGAAAAGAGATTTACAACAAAGTAGAAAAACTTTCACTAAATTATACAGAAGCAGTAAACACAGGTAGTCTTCTTGTGATGAATTCTTCATCGATTGTGAATATTGAGTTTTATTTCAATAAGTTTGTACCGCAGATGTTTGCGACGTTATTTATAGTACTTAGCTCGTTTGTGATTTATGGGAAGATTCATATCTTACTATTTATAGCGATGTTACTACTATATCCGCTTATTCCTGTGTCTATTATGATTATTATTAAGAAGTCGAAAAAGGCTAATAAAAAGAACTTCAGCGATTTCTTAAGTTTATCTGAAGTATTCTACGATAGATTATCAGGTTTCACAACGGCAAAAATTTACGGTAAAGAAGATAATGTAGCGGGTGATGTTGATACTCGTAGTGCGAAATATAGAAAATCGACGATGGCGTTACTTCGTCATCAACTTAATTCTATTAATGTGATGGATGCTATTACTTATGTTTCTATTTTTGTTTTATCAATTATTGCTATTTTTGCGGTAAAAGACCAGAAACTTATTGTTTTCGTAATCGTAGCTTCTTTAGAATGTTTCAAACCGTTGCGTGCATTAGGTGGCTTGTTCCATATTTCAATGAAAGGGAATGTTGAGTTAGATAATATCTATAAACTTCTTGATCATCCGGAGCAAGAAAAAGATGAAACTATCGAGGTAGAAGCTGGAAAGAATATTGTTCTGAACAATGTAAGCTTCTCTTATGGTGAGGAGACGACTTTAGAAAATATTAATATGATATTTAAACCTGGTACGAAAACAGCATTAGTAGGAGAAAGTGGAAGTGGTAAGTCTACTATTATCAAACTAATCTTAGGTTTAAATTCTAACTATAGCGGAAATATAAAATATGACAACTTCAATATTGATAGTATTCCTACTAGAGAGATGGCTAAAATTACGACACTTATTACTAATGATAGTTATTTAGTTAAAGGTACTGTAAGAGAGCATCTAAGTGTTCGTAAAAATATAACTGAAGAAGAAATGTACAATGCATTAGAAAAAGTTAATCTTAGAGATTTCGTAGAAGAACACGGCGGTCTAGATTATGAGCTTGCGATAGGAGCTGCGAATCTTTCTGGAGGTCAAAAACAAAGACTACTTGCAGCAAAAGCAATTTTGAAAGATTCTTACTTATATATACTTGATGAAGCTGTATCGAATATTGATGATTACAGTAAGGAAATCGTGCTTAATGCCTTTGATTCAATTAAAGAAGGAAAAATTATCATCGTTATTTCTCACGATTTAGAGACTGTGACAAATTCAGATAATATTTATGTTCTAAAAGATAAGAAAATTATCGAAGAAGGAACACATGATGAGCTGATTGAAGAAAATTCATTGTATAGAAGATTGTTCACAGATCAACAACAACTGAAATCAAAATTTTTAGCTAAGGAGGTAGAGTAATGACATCATTAAGAGAATTAAAACAACTGTTAGCTATTGCTCAGGATTTTAAACGTCCATTGCTCAGAGCGACTTTATTCGGAAGCTTAGGACATTTGACACTTGTTGTATTTACCTACTTCATCTCGTTATTCTTTTTAACAAAAATAACGACAATAGCTGTAATTTTATTTGTAGTAATCCTTGCTTTAGCCGTGTTAAAAGGCTTATTCAGTTATACTGAGCAACTTTTAAATCACTATGTAGCGTTCAAAGTACTACATGCCTTACGTGTTAAAGTTTTAGAAAAATTTAAACGCATCTCTGTCGATAATTTTACGAAAAATACTTCAGGTGATTATATGACGATGATTACGACTGATATTGAATTATTAGAAGTTTTCTACGCGCATACGATAACACCGTTTATGATTTATATCGTGCAAAGTTTAGTAGTTAGTTTCTTCCTATTATTCTTTAGTGTGAAATTAGCATTAGTAGCATTAATAGTTTATATCGTAATCGGACTTGTATATCCGTTAAGTTTTAGAAATGTGGGGCAAGATGTTGGTGAAAATTATCGTCGTAAACTAACTCAAGTAAACAACAATTCATCAGAAGAAGCTTATGGAATTTTTGAAACATTACAATATGGAAAAATCGATGAAGCAAAACGTAATATCGATATGGAAACTGAAGAATTGACAAGAAGTTCATATCTAAAAAACAAATTCTTAGTAGATTTGAATGTGCTAAATGTTGTAACTTATAATATCGGGGTATTGGCATTTATCTATGTGGCATCTTCACTTGATAGTCAGTTCGTAACTGTTTCATTAGTTGCGATGTTTATTGTATCGTTTATTCCTATTTTATACATGGGGAACCTTGCTTCAACATTAAGTCAGACGATGGCTAGTGGAAAGAGATTTTTAGAGCTTATGAATACGCCGGAAGAAGCGGAAAATAGTGGAGTAGTTGTTGATTTTAATGAACTTAAAGTTGAGAACTTAACATATCGATACGCTGATAATACTGTAGTGGATAATCTAAGCTTCGAAGTGAAAAAAGGCGAAATTATCGGATTAAGTGGACCTAGTGGATGCGGTAAATCTACAATTGCGAAACTTATTATGAAATTTATCTCAGATGAAAATATGGAAGGTAATATCACTATCGATGGTATTGATCTAAGAGACATAGATAACCGTTATTTTAGAGAAAATAGCTCGATAATTCTGCAAGATAGCTACTTATTCAATGCAAAAATTAAAGATAATATCACATTCTTCGAAAAAGATTTAGATAAAGAAGAGTTGGATGCATCATTAAGAAAAACTAATTTAAGAGGTTTTGTGGATAACTTGAAACGTCGTGAAAATGAGATCGTTGGTGAGAGAAGTTCGAACATAAGTTCAGGTCAAAAACAACGTTTATCAGTAGCACGTTCATTCTACAATGATAGTAAACTTCTGATTCTTGATGAAGCAACAGCAAACATCGATATTTTCAGTGAAATCGAAGTGTTAAAAGCTTTAGAAGAAAGTAAAAAAGATAAGATAACAATAATAATTTCACACAATAAATCAACATTATCAATATGTGATAAGGTAATTAGATTAGGTGAATAGTAAAAAGAGGAACTTGGAAAATACCAAGCTCCTCTTTTTCTTACCTTGTTAAGTTTTTATAAATTTGTTGTTTAATAAATTGTAGATCATGCTTCTCAGTAGGACAAGGAACGTCTTCAAAAAGAATAAATCTTTGGGCTGAGTAGGTCATGATAGGTCCTGCGAATGAACGAATGACTTCTGCTGGCGATAGTTTCTCGTTAATTTCAGGATTGTTTTCTTTGTGTTTTTGTAATATATCTTTAAAGTTTATTTCTGCAAAGACCACTTTTAACGAATCGATAAGTTGTGCTTTTAAATTCTCGTTTGTTAATATCTCTGAGAATACTATTTTTACGGTATCCTTATTTTCTTTTAGGAAAACCATACGATCTTCAACAACATAACTGATTAATTCTTCAAGTGAATTAGTATTTTGAATTCTTTTTAGAAAATTTAAAAATAATTTAGGAATAACAGGGACTATTATTGAATATAATAAATCTTCTTTAGTTTTAAAGTATTTAAATACTGTTGCCTGACTAACGCCTGCTTCTTTAGCAATTTGAAGCGTAGATGTTCCATGGTATCCTTGTTTTGCGAATAATTTAATCGCAGCTTCTATTGTTTTTTTCTTACCAGGTGGGAAGGTTTCGTCATGAGATATGCTAAAGTAAGATTTTAAGATATTTTCAGTCATAAGAGTCTCCTATTGTTTTTTTAAACTTTTCTATATCGTTTTAAGCCTAGAATATTAAGTATTATTAGAAGGATGCAAAGTGCAAGTAGAACAACGATATCAGTTTTAATCGCAAGAAGATTTTTACCTTCTAAAATTATTTTGCTTAAACCGTCACTAGCGTAGGTAACAGGCAGGATTTTACTAATATAGATAGCGATTTTCCCCATGCTTTCAACGGATACTATTCCTGAAAAGAACATTTGTGGAATGACTATTATGGGAACGAACTGCATAATTTGAAATTCTGATTTTGCGATTGTAGAGATTAGTAAACCTAATGTTAAGGCAACCATTGCTAGTAATACATTAACTATTATAACATAAAATGGATTTCCAGCAACTTCAATATTTAATAAATATATAGATGATAGAGTGACGATAATAGTTTGAATTACGGCCAATGAGCTATAAGAGAGTACATATCCTAGTACGACTTCACTTCGTTTTACCGGGGTTGCTAAGAGTCTATCTAGAGTTCCGCTAGTACGCTCTTTTAGTAGAGCCATTCCAGAGATTAGAAATACGAAGAAGAATAGGATATAGCCGATTAAAGTAGGTGCAACTTTATTGAAAAATGTTGAATCTGCATTACCGTAGTTATAATATTCTTTAACTTCAGGTTCTTGTTTATTTACACCTAATTTAGGGTTTACTTTTTTTACAACTTCCAACAAATTTTTCGCTTCTGATGCTTTTATAGAACTTTTTAAAACTCGTTGAGCTTGCATAGTTTTCGTAGAGTCTATGTTAGCGTGAGTTACCGTGTAGGTATTGTTATCGTAAGAAATTACAGTATCTATCTCGTTATTTTTTAATTTCTCTTCAGCAGCTTCTTTTGATTGATATTCTTCTAGATGAACATTGTCAATATCTTTCATTACGGAAACTACACTTTGAGGAGTGTTTACAGAAGCAACAGTAATTTCAGAATTTGTGTTTGCTGAAAAGACTATGCTGATCAACCACATTATAAAAATCGGTGCAACGAACATCATTGCCAAAGTTCTTTTGTCCCTAAAAAATTCTTTAAATACTCTTTTTGAAATAGTTAAAATTCTCATTTTATTTTTCCTCCACTTTTAAGAATACTTCTTCGATAGTAGTAACATTATTTTTTTCTTTTAGATTTTTTGGTGTGTCAAAATCTATAATATCTCCACGAAGAAGAAGACCAACTTTATCTGTAAGTTCTGCTTCGTCCATTACGTGAGTTGTTACTAGTATGCCAACACCGTTATCCCTTTGCTTGAACAATTCTTTCCAAATGTTACGACGAAGGCTAGGGTCTATGCCGACTGTAGGTTCATCGAGTATAAGTAACTCAGGGCTACCGATTAATGCAATGGCGAGAGAAAGTCTTCGTTTCATCCCACCAGAATAATTCGACACTGATTTTTTTAAGTGGTCGGTAAGATCAACTATTTTTGCTACATAAGCTATTTCCTCTTTTAGTTGTTTTGAAGGAACACCTTTCATTTTGCCGAAGAATTCTAAATTTTCATAGCCAGTAAGCATTTCATAAAGAGCATCGCTTTGTGCCATATATCCAATATTAGAAAGAATTTCTCTTTTTGGCATTTTGTTATCTAGAACAAGGGCTTCACCTTTATCTGCTTTTTCCATACCAAGCATTGTTTTTATTAATGTTGATTTTCCCGATCCTGATGGACCGATAAGACCGACAATTTCACCTTTTTCTATGTTGAAATCAATGTTATCAAGGACTGTTTGGTCGCCGAAGCTTTTTGATAATGAAGTAATTTGTATTAATTTTTTCATAAGAATTATCTTCCTTTCTGAAGTAAGTAAACACTCACTCTGTGATTAAAAAAATATAGCTGAGATTATTTGAGGGATATTAGTTCACCTAATGTTTTTAGAACTACGATTATTATATAGTTCAGGATAGGTGCTAAGAAATAGCTCATTAGAAATAAGATTTTAAATCTTTAGTAAGTAAACACTCACCTTATATTTAATATTATAGTAAGTAAACACTCACTTGTCAAGAAGGAAATTTGAAAAAGAGGATGAAAAATAATTAGATAAATATTCCGCAGGTAATGTGACTTTTGAGTTATTTTCTTAATAATATAAACTTAGTTTAAAGTCGCCTGAGTACAATAGTTAATATATATCATAGAAATGTGATATAATATTTATAAGGTCAGAATAATAAAATATCAACAACAAAGTCAGGAGGAATTTATTATGATAGATGGATTAAATAAAATATGGAATAAATTTCTTAATTTTTTAGAAAATAAAAAGATATATAAATCATACGAAGGAGCTATAATCTCTGGGGTGTGTAGTGGTTTAAGTGAAAGATTTGGAATAAGTGCTAGTTTCTTACGAGTGCTATTCTTATTAGCGAGTATTTTCTCATTCGGTAGCCCAATATTGATATATATACTGTTATCGATAATAATGCCGGTAAAACCGATGAAAGAAAATTATAGAAATTCAAGCTACATCGATGGACGTGCTTGGGAAAAGTAATATAAAGAAAAGTTCTAATTGATCAAGTATCAATTAGAGCTTTTTAATCGTACAAAATAGGTTGAATTAATCCTATTTTTTTATTATAATAATATGAAAAGGAGGTGTTACGTATGAATATAGACACAAATAATTTAGTTTCAATAACAGAAGCAAATCAGAATTTCTCTAAGATAGCAAGAATGGTAGATGAAAATGGATCAGTTGTTATATTGAAAAATAATGCACCACGATATGTTTTAGTAGAATTTAATGAATTTGAAAAAACTCAACAAGCCTCGGATGAAGATGTATTAGCACTTTCTAAAAGTTTAATGAAAAATAATAGAAAGGTTTATGAGGCAATAGATAAATAATTTAGTTAGTAAAAAATTAAAAGTGTATAATAAAAACAACTCTGAAAACGCTCCTTCAGAGTTGTTTTTCTCTTATTTCACTGCATCGATAAATCTAGCTGCTATTTCTTTTGGACGGGTAATAGCTCCACCTACTACTACGCTGAAAGCTCCTGCATCATAAGCTGCTTTTGCGTGATCAGGGTAGTGGATGCGTCCTTCAGCTATGATTGGAACAGAAATAGTTTCAGATAGTCTTTTGATAAGACCTAAGTCTACTTCATTTGGTCTATCTTTTGTATTTTCTGTGTAACCACTTAAGGTAGTGCCGACAAAATCAACACCTATATTAGCTGCATTTACACCTTCTTCAAAAGTTGCGATATCTGCCATTAAAACAATATCAGGATACTTAGATTTGATTTCTTTAACAAAATCATTAATTGTTGTTCCATCGAAACGAGGGCGTAAAGTACAGTCTAAGGCAATTATTTCACAACCTGTTTCTACAAGGTCATCTACTTCTTTCATAGTTGCTGTGATGAATTGAGACATACCTTCGTAACTTTGTTTGATAATTCCGATAACAGGTAAGTCTACTGTTTCTTTAATTTGAACTATATCAGTAATACCTTGTGCACGGATACCAACAGCTCCAGCTTCTTTTGCAGCTAGAGCCATAAGTTTCATAACCCCACCTTCTTCAACGTAAAGTGGTTCCCCTGGTAAAGCTTGGCAAGAAACAATAATTCCGCCTTTAATTTGGTTTAAGATTTTTTCTTTTTTATTCATAGTTAACTCCAATCGAAAGCTTAATCTTTAATAGTTAAGCTGTAGTATTTGTAATTTATATATATTTTTACATATTCGAATATTTTGCCGTCAGCAAAGTAAGTATACCTATCAAATTCGAAACACGGTTCATTTGTGATAAACTTGGCAATTTCTTCAGGAGTATCAACTATAACTTGTAATGTTTTTTCAGATTTTTCTTGGTGAATATCGATACGATATTTTTTTCTGATCATAGTTGCAAGTTCTTTGAAACTGTCGATGTCGTTAATATTAACATCAGGTAAATATTTAAGTGGGATATAGTTAGTTTGATGAGCCCAAGCTATATTACCGATGTATTTAATACGGGCAACTTTTAGAAGTTTTTGATTTTTAAGTTTTAATTTATTACAAAGTTCTTTATCTTGTATGATTTCAGCTTCGACAACCTCAGCGTGTTCAGAAACGGATTCTTTAAAGTGCTTATGGAAGTTGTTATTTTCTGTAACTAAAACTTTTTTATTTACTAATGTTTTGTTTACAAAACTTCCTTTACCTTGAATTCTAAAAATATACCCTGCAGTTTCAAGTTCGTTAAGTACACGTACGGCAGTAGTACTACTAACATTATATATTTCTTTTATCTCTTTTTCTGTATAGAGTTGCTCACCTTCTTTAAAAATACCGGTTTGTATCTTTAAAATAAGGTCGTTAATAATCTTTTCGTATTTTTTCAAGTTGATCCCTCCTTGACTAATTATTTATATATAGTATGGTTATTAAAATTTAATGTGTTAATTTAAGTTTATATTATCATTAAAGATGAACTTTGTAAAGATAAAACAGTGAATTTTGTAAAAAAAATTAAACGATTACAAACGAGAGGGGTTATTTTTAACAAGGTATAAGGAAATTTTTAGAAGAAATAAAAAAACTCTTTAACGAAAGATAAATTTTCATTAAAGAGTTAGTATTTATAGTTGTTTTATTTCTCTGCAAAAGGGCTAATAGCTCCGTATAGTGCAGCATCGTTTCCTAGCTCTGCAGCTAAGAATTTAGTTTGATTATTTTCAATTGGGTGAAGTTCACGAACTTTAGCCTCAAGTTTGTTTAATAAATAATCACCTTGAGCAGATACAGCACCACCGATTACGATATATTTTGGATCTAGAATACATAGTAAGTTAACGATACCGCGAGCAAGCTCGAATAGCCACTCATCTAGTACTTTTAATGCACTTGTATCTTCTCGTTTGCAAAGATCGAAGAACTCAATAACACTTAATCCTTCGTACATTTCAGCTTTGATTTTTCTATCTAATGCAATTGTAGAAGCACGTTGTTCATAAGTAGTTTTAGTATCGAAATCATAGACTGATTGTCCGATTTCACCGACACCGAAATTAGAACCAAAAGGAAGGCTGTTTAAGTAGTAAGCGCCACCGATACCAGTACCCAAAGCCATGCAAAACACTTCATCTAATCCTTTAGCTCCACCTAGCCATTGTTCACCAAGTAGGGCGCAGTTAACATCGTTATCAACGTAAACTGGAATACCTAATCTATCTCCGAAATCACGTTTGAAGTTAGTACCAACGTAGTTTTTGATTGTTGGAGCTGCACGAATAACTTCCATATGAACATTGTCAATAACTCCAGCTGCAGAGATACCCGCCGCTGTGAAGTTATAATTTTCACGGATTTTACTTGAGATTCTGAACATTTCGTCAGTAATTTTTACAGTTATATTGTCTGGTGTCTTACAAGTTTCATAGTGGACGATTTTATAATTATCATCAAAAACAGCGAATTTTATACTTGTACCCCCGATATCAATACCTAATAACATAATATACCTACTTTCTAAATTAAGATTATTTTATCTTTAATTTTGTTATTTTCAAAAATTCTTTACATCGATATATTACCATAAAAATAATTTTTTGAAAACAACTTCTTGAAATTTTTTCTAAGTTATATACTGTATAAAGAATATTAATTAGTGTATAATGTACATGATATTATTAAAATTTCAGGAGGAGAAAATGGATAAAATAGTATTTTTAGAACCTGTATTTTGTGAGAGGATATGGGGTGGTCGTAATTTAGAAAAGTTCGATTTTACTATTCCACAAGGAAATATTGGAGAAGCGTGGGTGATTGCTGCTCATGATAATGGGAGTTCAAAAATAAAAAATGGAGAACTTAAAGGTTTGACGCTGAAAGAAGCATATGAGAAAACCCCCTCTTTATTTACAGAGAAAGTTTATGATAAGTTCCCATTATTAATAAAAATATTAGATGCTAGTGATAATTTATCTGTTCAAGTTCATCCAGAAGATGAATATGCGAAAGTAAACGAGAATGGAGAACTTGGAAAAACGGAGTGTTGGTATGTGTTGGATGCTAAAGCAGGGGCGAAATTAGTATATGGGCACTCTGCAAAAACAAAAGAGGAATTCAATGATAAAATAGATCAAGAGCAATGGCAAGAACTGTTTATTGAAGAAAAAGTAAAAGTTGGGGATTTCTTCTATATACCTGCAGGTACGCTTCACGCTATAGGGGAAGGTATATTGATATATGAGGTGCAACAAAACTCAGATACAACATACAGAGTTTATGATTATGATAGAGTTGATAAAGAAGGGAATGCGAGAGAACTTCATATTGAAAAAACAAAAGATGTAACAATGGTTCCGTTTGAGAGAGTAACAACCAATCCAAAAGAAGAAAAAAACGGAAAATCAACTATAACATATCTAGCGAATGAGAAGTATTTTTCAGTCTTCAAAATAAATGTATTAGAACAGATTTTCATAGAAAAAAATAAAACAGGAAACTTATTTACTGTAATTTCTGGTCAAGGTAGTGTAAAAATAGATGGAACTAGCTATGAAGTGAAAAAAGGTGATAGCTTCATACTAACAACCGAGTGTAGAGCCTATACATTAGAAGGGGATATGTTCTTAATAGGTAGTTATGATAGATAAAATTAATACTGATGAGTAGATTGTACAAATATGTTAATCTACTTATCTTTTATTCTATTATATACTTTTAATGTATTAAATAGAAAAATCAAGTCTAGACAAATAGTGTCAAATAGATAGTAGGGATGAGTAGGTGCTAAAAATACAATTGTTTACCTAACGCATTAACAGAGTGTGTATTTAAAAGGTTTTCAAAAAAAATAAAAAATTTTATTTTTTCTATTGACAAACAGTGGAAAACGTTTTACAATATAAGTGTATTAAAATTTAATGTGTTAAATAAATGCACGAAATTAAAATTAAAATAAAAACAAATAACGGAGGTTATATCAATGAAAGATTTAAAAGGAATTTATTCAGCTTTACTTATTCCATTTGATGAAAATGGTGAGGTTAAAGAAGAAGGGTTAAAACAAGTTATAGAACACAATATCAACGTAAGTAAAGTTGATGGTCTATATGTTAACGGAAGTAGTGGAGAAAACTTCTTATTAAACACTACTCAAAAGAAACAAATCTTTAAACTTGTAAAAGATGTAGTTGGAGATAGAGTTAAACTTATCGCTCAAGTTGGATCATTAGATTTAAATGAAGCTGTAGAGTTAGCTAAATACGCTACAGAGTTAGGTTATGATTCATTATCAGCGGTTACACCTTTCTACTACCCACTATCATTCAACGAAATCAAACACTATTATAAAACTATTATCGATGCTACAGATAACAGCATGATTCTTTACTACATCCCATTCTTAACAGGGGTTAAAATTAGTTTAGATCAATTCGCTGAGTTATTTGAAGACGAAAAAGTTATCGGTGTTAAATATACTGCAGCTGATTTCTATCAATTAGAAAGATTCAGAAAACGTTTCCCTGATAAACTAATCTGGTCTGGATTTGATGAAATGTTAGTTCAAGCTGCTATTACTGGAGTAGATGGAGCTATCGGTTCAACATATAATGTTAACGGACAAAGAAGTAAAGAAATCTTCAGACTTGCTAAAGAAGGTAAAGTTGCAGAAGCTTACGAACTTCAACACAAAGCAAACGATGTAATCGAAAAAGTATTAGAATTAGGATTATATCAAACTCTTAAAGAAATCTTAAAAGTTAAAGGTATCGATGCAGGAACTTGTAAAAAACCTATGAAATCATTCGATCCAGCTAAATTAGCTGAAGTTGAAAAACTAGTTAAAGATTATAACCTATAATTTTTAAAATAAGGAGTAAAAAATTAGGGGTGGGAAGAGGAGTGTTTCTCCTTCTTCCCAATATCAGAAAAAAATATTATTAAGAAAAAATAGGAGGGGAGTACCATGGATAAAATAGGATTTGGTACACTTAATAGTATAGTATTAGGAGTTTACTTAATAGCTATGCTAGCAATAGGTGTGTATTTCACTAAAAAAGCAGGTGAAAGCACGGACGAATTCTTCAAAGCCGGAGGAAACATTCCATCTTGGGCAGTAGGATTCTCGATTTATGCAACAACATTATCAGCCATTACATTTATGGCTACACCGGAAAAAGCATTCAACGGAGACTGGACATATGCAGCTGGGAACTTTTCAATTATCGCAATTATTCCTATCTTAATCCACTACTATGTTCCATTCTTTAGAAAACTAAATGTAACTACAGCGTATGAATACTTAGAAGAACGTTTCAATCCTAGTGTTCGTGTAGTAGGGAGTGTGTTATTCTCACTATTCCATATTGGACGTGTAGCTATCGTTATTTATTTACCAACAGTTGCGATTACATCAGTATCGACACTTAACCCATTCTTAGTATGTGCGGTTATCGGATTACTTTGCGTAGTTTACTCATTCTTAGGAGGGGTAGAAGGAGTTATCTGGACAGACGTTATCCAAGGTATTATTTTACTTGGAGGAGCTGTTTTAGTAATCATCTTAGGAGCTTACCACGTAGGCGGATTTGGACACATTACTCAAGATGCTTTAGCAAATGGTAAAATTGTAACTGCTGAGAAATTTAATTGGTCACTAACTGCATCTACTATTCCAATTATCTTCATTGGATCAGTATTTAACAGTTTACAACAATATACTGCTTCTCAAGACGTAGTACAACGTTATAGCACAACAGAATCAGTTGAAGAAACTAATAAATCACTTTGGACAAACGGATTATTAGCATTCATCTCTATTCCAATTTTCTACGGAATGGGAACAGTTCTTTACAGCTTCTACAAAGGTAGCCACGCTGTAACTAAATTACCAGACTTCATGAACGCTGAAGTAGTAGGTAAAGCAGCAAACACAACAGCTTTAGTACCTTACTTCATCTTAACAGCATTACCAGCAGGTATCGCAGGATTAGTAATCGCAGCTATCTTAGCAGCTGCTCAATCAACTATCGCATCAAGCTTAAACTCAATTTCAGCTTGTATCACAGTTGACATTAAACAACGTTTCTTTGGATTAAGTAAAGATGCTAAACAAGACGTTCTATTAGCTCGTGTTATCATCATTATAGCAGGGGTATTAGGAACAATCGCAGCATTATACTTCGTAAATACTAACCAAAAAGAAACTTGGGATTTATTCCTTAAATATATCGGACTTCTAGGAGTACCTTTAGCTGGTACATTCGCACTTGGTATCTTCACTAAACGTGCAAACGGAGCTGGAGCATTATTAGGATTATTAGTAGCAGGTGTTGTATGTTGGTACATCCAAGACTTCACAACTTATGCTAAACAAAGTCCATTCATCTTCTCAGGATTCTCATTCTTAAGTGCATTAGTATTCGGTTATATCTGTAGTTTCTTCTTTAAATCTACAAAAAATATTACTGGACTTACTATTCATACTAAAGACCAAGAATACGTAAAAGAAGCTAAATAATAACTACAAGCCTTAAAGTATAAATATAATAAATTATAAAGATAACTCTCGTTTAATATGCGGGAGTTATTTTTACGTAAATTTAATAGCTTATATTTCTCTATACTGCAAGAAAGCTAAAATACAAATATAGTATATTTTTAAGGGTGATAGATTTTATAATATGTCAAGCTAAGGTATAATTGAGATAGAAGTTAAATAGAAAGAGGTATAACATGAAATTATTAAGTGGAAGGAATTTGAATTATAAAGTTATACGTAAAAAGATTGCTTCAAATTATAAGTTATTAACTATAGAATTTGAGGCTATAGATTCATCAGAAATTCACGCTGAAATAGTATTTGGAGAAAAACAGCACAAAGGTATAATATTAGAAATTCCAGACTATCAAGAAGGACCTAGTAGTGTTTTGGAGTTGATGAAATATTCTGCTTTAGGTTATATTTCCGGGTGCATGCATGTAAGAGGGGATAGAGGGCGAAGTACTAATAAACAACCTACATCCATATATTTTCCGTTTTTAGCTAATAATCAAGATGGTGAATTGTATTATAATTATGCGTATCAAGACACAATAGATTTGGTAAATATTCTTATAAAAGAATTTCCTAATCAAGAAGTGAATATTATTGCTAAGGGGCAAGGTGCGGCTTTAGGGATAGTGGCTTCTGCAGTAGGAGGAAAAGTGGATAGATTATTTATTTCTGAAGTTCAAAATTTTGATTTTAATTATATTTTTGAAAATAATCTTGACATAGGTGTTTATGCTGGAATTAGGGAGTATGCTCGTAATTACACTGAAAAAGAGGAATATCTACTGGCTCAATTGGGGGAAATAGATATCTTAAATTATTTGATAGATTTAGAGGTGGAAGTTTACTTTGCCTACTCGAAGCTGGATGATGAAAAGTACATATTTGTTAATGAAAAACTGGAAAAGTTATTTAAGAGAAAGATAGTTGAAATTTTTGAATGTGAAAGAGGGAATCTTCACAAGATAGTTGCGGAAAATTGGTTGTTAAATGAGTGTGTAGATAGTTAAAACGAAATCCGAATCTGTTTATAATGTAGCTGTAGGTTAAGTTTAATGGCCGATTTAAAGCTATAATATAAATATCAGACTCGGATTTTTTTATTATTTAAGTTTTTCTATTTCTTTTGTTAGTGATTCTTCAGTAACGGCACCAGCAATTCTAGTTTCAAAAGTACCATCACTATTGATTAAAATGTGAGTAGGGAATGAACGAATTGCGTAGTTTATGATGAAGCGGTCGTTAACATCGAAAAGAACAGGATAAGTTGCACCAAGTTCTTTTGCTTTTTTAAGAATTATATCTTTACTTTTATCTTGTGGACTTTGGTTTTTAAATTCTGCATCATTAGGTGAAGTCATTGATAGAAAGACGATATCTTTATTATCTTTATATTTTTGATAAACTTTTTCTAATTCTGGAATTTCTCGCATACATGGTCCGCACCAGCTTGCCCACATATTGATGTAAACTTTTTTACCTTTAAAGTCGCTTAGTTTTACTGTTTTTCCATCTTTATCCATTGCAGTAAAATCAAAAGCTTGAGTAGCTTTTGTTTCACTAGATGAAGATGTAGAAGTTTGTTTGTTAGTTTCTTCTTTTTTTTCAGAAGCACTTGAGCACGCGCTTAAAATTAGAGCACTACTAAGAAGTGTTGCGCTAAGTATTGTTAGTTTTTTCATATTATTTTCCTCCAATTCAGATCACAAGTTTAAGAAAAGTATCTAGTTAAAGTGATAAATGATCCACTTAGGATAAGTATACCTATTAATATTAAGATAATCCCTGAGATAACTTGTGTGTATTTTAGTATGTTTGTATGTTTTTTGAATAGTTCTAATAATTTTGAAGCGAAGAATGCAACAAGGATAAATGGTAATATAAATCCTAAGCAGTATGCAAGAATTAAAAGAACACTCATTATTCCAGTATGACTAGATGCATACAAGAAAACACTAGCTAAGATTGGCCCAATACATGGTGTCCAAGAAAAGCTAAAAGTGAATCCCATTAAAAAAGCAAGAATTGGAGTAGTTTTATTTCCTTTTCTTTTAACTTTGTTTTTTATTGAAAATTCTTGTTTTAAAAATCCTATCTTAAACACGCCAAGTTGTAATAATCCCATAAAGATGATTAAGACACCGCTGACGATTTGCAATGTTTTAATATTTTCATTTAAGAAAATGCTAATAAAACTAGTAGCAAAAGCTAGGATGAAAAATGTAGAACAAATACCTAATACGAATGATAGTGTATTTGTAATAGTATTGCGTTTATTGAAAACTAGTTCTCCGCGGTCGTTCATTTCTTTTTTTCCTGCAAGAATCCCGATATAGATGGGTAATATAGGAATTACGCAAGGTGAAAGGAAAGATAGAAGACCTTCTAAGAAGACAAGTATCATCTTCAAAACAGAGTTAGCTGTATTAAAATCTGTCATAAAACCCCCTTGGAAATAAATTTTAGAATTACAGATTTACTATAGTATAAAAACGTTTTAAATGCAATTAAACTGCTTGAAAAACAAGTATAAGATTACAATGTCTTCTTTATGTAACAGAGACTTATCGTTATTATTACAAAATTGTTACAAGTATTGAAAAAAGCTACATTAGAACATATAATGGTAATACGTCAAGTTTATAACGAAATCCGAAATATTCGGATGAGGTTGTCGACGTATAGAATTTGAAAAATATAGTAATTAGAAATTAAGAAATTTAAATAGTATTTATAAACGTAATGAGTCGTTTGACTCGAAGCCATTTAAAGGAGATTAAAATAAATGAGTAAATTACAGAAATTAGTAGCCGCAACGGCAATCGTAACAACAGTAGGTGTAGGTTTAGCGCAAATCGCGGATGCTGATACATACACAGTGAAAAAAGGTGATACTCTTTGGGATATCGCAGTAAACAACGGTACAACTGTTGATCAACTTATGCAAGATAATAACTTAACAAGTTCATTAATTTACCCTGGAGATAAATTAACTTACAATACAACAGTAGCTCAAGTGGCTCAAGCTAAGCAACAAGGTTACTACACAGTAGTGTTAGGAGATACTTTAGGAAAAGTTGCTAACAGATTCGGTGTTACAGTAGACGAACTTGTTAAATTAAATAAACTTTCTAATCCTAACTTAATTTATGTAGGAGAAGTATTAAAAGTGAATGCAGGTGCTACAAAAACTGCTGAAGTAACAGTTCCAAAAGCAACTGTAGTAGAAAACACAGCTGCAAAAACTGTAGTTAAAGTTGACCCAGTTCAAACGGTAGCTCCAAAAGCTACACCAGCACCAGTTGCTGCACCAACAGCAGCGCCAGTAGCTCCAGCGAAAGTTGAAACAAAAGCGGCTCCAGCAGCAACACCAAAAGCAGAAGTTAAGAAAGAAACTGCAGCCCCAGCAGCAACTCCAGTCGTTGCAAAAGCAGCAGATAAACCAGCAGCTACACCGGCAGTTGCAACAGCAGCTCCAACGGTGACAGCTACAACACAAGCTCCAGCAGCAGTAGCGACAACTCAAGTTGCGTCTTCAAACAAAGGAGCTGCAATTTACCAAGCAGCTCTAGCTCAATTAGGTACGTTCCAAGATTGTACAATGTTAGTAACAAATGCTCTTAAAGCAGTAGGAATCAACTTCCATGACTGGCCAGCAGGATACATGAGCTTAGGAACAGTTGTTCCAGCATCTCAAGCTCAACCTGGAGATTTAATCTACTATGCAAATGGTGGACTTGGAGCAGCTCACATCGCAGTTTACGCTGGTAACGGACAAGCTGTGCACGGTGGATGGAATGGAAACCAAACAGTTCTTAACACTGCAAACGTAGGAAGCGGAGCAGTTTACATCCGTGTTAAATAGTTAAAAAATAAATAGTTAGAAGTGATTTGAAGTTTTCGGTCACTTCTTTTTTTTAGTTGAATAATAAATCTGGGTATGGGAAAATCCCAACCCAGATTTTAATAAAAATGTTTTTCGAATGATATTTTGATTGTTTTAAGTGATATTTATTGAAAGTCTCCCCAAGTACTTGTTCTTTGGTTGCCGTTATGAGTTCCTGTAGCCATATAGTGACGTTCGTTAGAATAGGAAATGTAACTAATCCAAATAAAACCTTCTTTGATAATGTAGCTGTCGTAAAATACACGTTCCCCTTTGTAATAAGTACTTACTGTTTTCGCTAGTTTACTTGGTTTTAATCTAACGTTTATAGATGGTACATTCACTGTAAAACAACCATTTTCAGGTACACGAGTCCATTCTTCACTTGAATCGTAACTGGGTCTAATAAATCCAGCTAAGTAGGTATCATCACGGCTTATAATACGCGAGATGCCACCTCGTTCAGGAGTACCATCAACATTTTGTTCAACAGATGTTATAGTTTTTTCTGTGACCTCTATAACGATACCGACATGTCCGTATTGATCCCAATCTCCCCAATGCCATATCGCTATATCTCCAGGGGCTATTTCAGCCTGCCCTTTGTAATATCTTTTCCAGCCAGGAGGGATAGGATTTGTTAAGTAATCGATAGCATTACCGTAAATTTGGAAGTCTGCGAAGTTTTTCACATATGCCATTGTTAAATCAACGCATTGAGCTCCATACATACCATCCATATCAATCCATTTATATACATTGTCTTTAGCCCAGTTCACCATTGTTTGTTGAGTTGCCATAATATTTACTCCCTAAAATAAGTTTTATTTAATATTGAGATCTATCTTTGATTCTATGATACGTGTTAGTTCGGTTAAATTTTTCCCTATGTTTTGTAGAGTATTGTCTAGTTTCAATAAGAAAAATACAGCTACAAATATAGGGAAACCGACACTATTAATGAAATTTAATATATCCATAAAAAAGGTGCGGTAAGAACCGCACCTCCCTCCCTTCTATTATTGAAGTTCGCTTACTTCACGATTGATGTAAGTAGCTTTTTTAAAACCTGTAAGTGTGTGTTTTTCATTGTTCAAAACTTTTGTGTCAACAATTTTTTGAGCAACGGCAGCAACAGTAGCTTTAGTTAAATCCTCTTTTGGATGTGATAAAGTTATGTGATAAGTTTTTTTGTTGTCAGTTGTAAAATAGATGTTTAATTTTTTTTCCATGATATAATCCTCCTTCTAAATTAGATTAATTCTTTAGAGCTAACAGTAATGTTCTCTATGTTTTTAGCAACTAATTTTTTTAGTTCTTCGCCAACTTCTTTTAGTATATCTTCACCTATGTTAGTAGCAACGTCGAAATTGTAACTTTTAACGACTTGTTTTTCTCCTTTAGGTTCGTTGTAGTTTAAGTGTAAAACTTTTTTTAATGTTTTCATTGTTAAATCTCCTTTGATATTAAGTTTTTTTGTCTTTGGCCGCTGACATTATATATATCGTAAAAGTAGGTGTGTTATTTTCAAAAGAATTTAAAAATTGTTGTTTAAGGTGTTTCTTTTGTCAAATATTTAAGTTATATTTAATTTATATAAATTATAATAAAAAAGTAGTGGAAATATACTGAAAATAGTATTATAATATATTAGAAACAAAGGAGGGGAATACCATGAAAGACAATAGATTACTTAAAGTATTGTGGGGAATAGTTTTAGCTATATTTTTATGTAGTGCGTTATTTATAGGGATTAGTTATTTCACTGGTGGTGATAACTCTAGTAGTAAGAAAAAAGATGAGGAAACGACGTCGACATCTAAGTCTAAAGATAAGGATAAAGAGAAAGATAGTTCAAAATCTAAATCAAAAGAGAAAAGTGATGAAGAAAAATATCGTGAAAATAAAGACTCAAACGATAAAAATAGTTCAACTTCTTCGAATAATTCTAGTAAACCAAGTAACAGCAATAAAGTTGTAAACAATGCACCAACTTCTAATAATGGCAATTCAACTGCAGCAAATACTTCTAACAAAGAGGATAAGAAAGAGGTAACAGAAGCTAATGGTGGAGCGGCAGCACCAGGAACATTCAATAATTATGATGCGGCTAAATCGTATGCTAATGAAGAAATTAACAGATTAGCAAAAGCGAATAAAAAGAACTATAGCTACACATTAGATAGAAATAGCAAAGGTGAAGTTGTTGTAAAAATAACAGAAGGTTAAGAAAATAAAGACTCATAGTGGTATAAGATCCCTATGAGTCTTTTTGCTAGGGAAAATTGTTGTTTCAAGACACACGGTGATCAAAAATGTAGATAAAAATTTATAATTCTTAGCAAAATATAAGGAGAAGTGGTATAATATTAAAGAAGTATGAAAAAGGATATGAAATCATGAAAAAAAATAAATTCACTAAAATTTTTTTATATACTGTGATTTCTCTTGTTATGGCTGGAGTTATGTTTTTGGCATTAAGCTATTTTGGTAAGGGAGAAGAAACTAGGAAAGTTGATTTTTCTGAAAAGGATAAGAAACAAGAGCAAGTAGACAAAAAAGAAAATGAAGAAAGTAATACGAGAGAAAATAAGCAGGATTCTGAAGCTAAAAAAACAGAAACGGTAGAAAAGAAAGAACAGAGAACAGAAACAAAAACTCAAAATAAAGAAGTTGTTAGAGGGAATACACAAAGCAATCCTGTAACTGAAAATTATGAGGGTAAAAAGTTATCTGAATCTGAAGGTGTAGGTACAACAGGGAAAGTGTTCAAATCACAAAAAGAAGCGCTTGATTTCGGTAAAAAAGAAATTAAGAGATTAACTGATGAAGATAAGAAGAAAAGGCAATTTTCTATAAGTAAAGTCACTGCTGAAGATGGAAGTTTAGTAGGTTGGACGGTCGATATTTTCGAAGACAATAATGTAGAAAAGATTGTTTCAAATCCAAGTAAAACTAACGAAGAAGAAAAAGAAAAAGAATAACGAAAAGGATAGCGAGGGGATTACTTAGTATATTTTAATAAGTTTAATATATTAGGTATTCATACTCGCTTGTTCTTTTTAAAAGTAAACTAATACTAAAAAATGGAAGAGAGGTGATAGAATGAGGATTGGTATAGTTGCAGAGTTTAATCCTTTGCATAGTGGACATAAGTATTTAATTGATAGCGCAAGGGAAATGGCAGACAAAAATGATGGAGAAGTTGTTTGTGTGATGAGTGAGTTTTTCACGCAAAGAGGAGAGATTGCAATTGTTGATGGTTATACTCGAGCTAAAGAAGCGGTTAGATGTGGGTGTGATTTAGTTGTTGCTTTACCTTATCTAGGAAGTGTCGCTTACGGTGATGATTTCGCTAGAAAAAGTTTGGAAATCTTGGCAGGGGCTGGGATAACGCATCTTATGTTTGGTACAGAAAATGAGGATATAAGTATTTTTGAGGATATTTATATAAAACAACAAAACACTTCGCAAGAAGAGTATAAGAAATTAGTAAAAAGTGGATATAATTATGCTAGAATAAATAGTGATTTATATGGGTTAGAGAAAAACAATCCAAACTTTAGTTTGGCGTATAGCTATTATAAAGCGATTAGAGATACCAATTTAAATATAGAGTTATTACCTGTAAAAAGAGAAGGGCAAGGGTTGAATAATTCTGAAATAACAGAACAAGTGTATCTTAGTGCAACTGCTATAAGGAAAAATATAAATAACGATAAGATAGAAAAGTATCTTTCAAGAGAGATGTTTTCTGATCTTAAAAAATTGAGTAAGGGAACAGAAGAAGATATATATCCTTATCTACGATATAAAATACTATCTTTAGGCAAAGTTGGAATAGAGAAGATTTATGATGTTAATGAAGGTTTGGAAAATAGGATTTATGAAGCGGCGATTAGGTCTGAAAGTTATAGTAATCTAGTGGAGTTGATAGCGACTAAAAGATACAGTAATAAGAGAATTCAGAGAGTGCTTTTACATATTTTAACAAATACTTCAAAAGAAGATTATGCGAAATATTTTTCTACGAAAAACTTTAGAATTCTTGCTGTGAAAAAGAAAAAAGCATCGATAATCCGTGATATTAATAAACAAGGAGAGATTGCGTTATATCCAGTGCTAAACAGTAAAAATAGTATGTATTTTGAGCAAGATATCAAAGTAGCTAGAATATATGAAATGTTAGTTAGTGGGAAAGATATTTTTAGAGAAAATATTAGAATTATAGATTAGTGAAAACAGAGAATTAGGAGAGTTAGTTCTCTGTTTTTTATTAAAGGCTTTAGCCAGTTGAGGAGGCGAAGTCTCCGAAACAAAAAACCACCCGCTATGCGGGTGCGAGATAAAAGTTAAACAATTGAAAAATCATCCTTTCTTGATAAAATAAGAGTAGTTCAAGCTCTAAAATAAAGAAAGGATGATTTTTAATTATGGCAAATAAACATAATAGTTTATTGCATACAAAGTGGTTATGTAAATACCATATTGTATTTACACCTAAGTATAGACGAAAAATAGAATTTAATCAATACAAACGAGATATAGTAGATATAATAAAAAGGTTATGTAAGTATAAAGGAGTGGAAATAATAGAAGGACATATAATGCCAGATCATATACATTTGCTACTATCAATACCGCCAAAATATAGTGTATCAAGTTTTATAGGATATATGAAAGGAAAAAGTTCATTAATGATATTTGATATGCATTCAAACTTAAAATACAGATACGGAAATAGAAAGTTTTGGGCAGAAGGATACTGTAGGATTAAATGAAAGTACAATAAGAAAATATATCAGAGAACAAGAATTGTATGACATTGCGATAGACAAACTGACAACAAAAGAATATACAAATCCATTTGGAAATAAGAAAAAATAGATAAACCCGTTTAACGGGTAGCGGGCGTTAAAATACAATAGGGCTTGAACGAATGTGAAAGCCAGCGCCTTGAGGTGCGTGTTAGTAACAAAGGGTTATACCCGAAGAGAAAACCACCCCTTTTCAGGGGTGGTCATTATTTTGTGTATTATTTTGCTAAATTCACTGTTGCTTTATTGTTCTTGTTATAAGAAATGTAAGTAAGAGTTAAGAATATTATTCCAAGAACAATTAATACTAACATAGAGCTATTGTACATTCCATCAGTTAAACCACCAAGAACCGCTTGACGAACTGCGATGTCACCGTAGAACACAGGTGTAAATGGAATTAAGCCGCTATATAGTGAAGGTAACATTTCTTTAGGGAATAATGGTGTAGTAAGAACGAATTGTAATGCTACAAATCCGATGCTAATACCGTGACCAACATTTCCAAATGTGTATGATAAGAAGTGAGTGATTATCATAAACACTATAGCTGAAATTATTAATCCAAAGAAGTACATTCCGAAGTTTTGTATTCTAAAGTCGAAGAATAATTTCATTGCTACAACTTCAATGATTACTGCAAATACAGCGAATGTAGACATTGCTACTAGGCGAGTACCGAATAGACTGTTTACATTTTCTCCATATTCTGCCTTGCGAGCAGGGAAAAGGATGTTAAACGCTGCAGCAGCGATAAGTAATCCGAATACTAAGAAGAATGGAGCCATAGCATTACCATAACTAGTTTCCTCTGAGATATCACCAATATTAGTTTTTATTGGGTTAGACATCATATCGATATTTTTATCACCAGTTTTTGCTGCAGATAATTTATCTGCTCCACTAGAAAGTTTATCTGCTAATAGTCCAGAACCATCTTTAGCTTTATTTAGTCCGTTAATTAATTCAGGAGCTTTAGCTTGCATTATAGATAGACCACTGTATAGTTTGCCAGCTCCATCTTTAGCAGAGTTAAGTCCGTTGATTAATTCAGGAGCTTTAGCTTGCATAGCAGATAATCCATTAGAAAGTTTTTCAGAACCTTCTTTAGCAGAGTTAAGTCCGTTGATTAATTCAGGAGCTTTAGCTTGCATAGCAG